>NZ_HF999030.1:0-15971 GCF_000433815.1 Blautia sp. CAG:257 | reverse complement strand
TTATAGCCGTCCGTCGAGCCACCCGTTTTACGGGTGGGAGCGACTGGCAGATTTCATTGTCAAAATGGAAAAGAACAGTAAAGGGGCTCTGATTTTTAAATCTGGGCATTGTGTCAGGTGGTCTGCTGCTTTCTGGAAAAAAGGAACGGGTAAACGGTTACAACCCAGATAACCACCATAAAATACCGTACAAAAGAAGCTGGAAGAGATTCTCCTATCAAAGGCTTCAGTCCGGTCTGGATAAGCAGCGTCACTGCTATTCCCACAAGAAAACGAATGATACGTTTCCGGGTGGAATCCGGAGGAGTAAAAGAAATATGAGTTTCTGTAATGTAATAACCGACAGCAAAGGCAAAGCCGGCGCCGCAGGCTTTGATACAGTCCTGCGCATAGTGAAATTCAATTGTTCCGTTTTTATAAAGAACAGCTGTATAGCTCAGAAGAGCCGCGCATACGGCTGCCATGCACAGAGAAATCAAAAGTTCTTTTCCGGCCGAGAAATCTTTTTTATACAGAAAAGAGTAGCAGAGCGCCACGCACAGGAAAGTTACCAGAAAAGATACAATTACATCCTGAGGAGTATGACAGCCCAGATACATACGGGAAAAGCCTACAAGCAGAATAAAAAGCGCGCACAGAAACCGGGCGGGCTTTTTTCTTGTATACAGTCCCAGTGTTCCCAGAAGAGCCGTGATGCTCTGTGTGTGACCGCTTGGAAAAGAGTATCCGGTTGCGCCGGGCACTGCGGAGGCAACCGGTTCAAAGGCCGGATCCAGAAGCCAGGGACGGGGAACGCGAAAAGTTATTTTTAATCCCTGGACAAGAAGCCCGGAAGTGAAATATGTAAACCCGAGACAATAGGCAAGCTTTTTATTGGAACACCAGAAAAGCCAGCAGATCACAACAACTACAAATGTTTCCTGAGCAAGAAGAGTAATGCCCTGAAAAAAGACATCGCCTGCAGGTGTCCGATATTGTGAGAGCAAATTCAGAAAATCCATAAAGGTCCTCCTTCTGATTATTATTTGATATGTGCCATTATAAGTTGAGCGCAGTAAAAAAACAAGTATTATAAGTTGACCGTAGCAGAAAAAAAAGGTATAATAACTAAAGTATTCAAAACACTACTACCACAAAAACAGAAGTGAGGGATATACAAATGTCTAAATTTTTGAAATTTATCGTACATTTTGTAATAATATGTACGATTGCTATAGTGCTGGGTCTGGCACTGCCGCCGTTTTTTGGGGTAAAAACGGTGATCGTTGATAATAAAAATAAGGAAACAAACCTGGCGATGGGTTCCGTTACTTATGCGATTCCTGTAAAGACTGAGACAGTAAATGCCGGCGCTCCGATCCTTGTACAGGACGGAGAAGGTACTTATCGTTATAACCTTGTAAGTGTTGACAGACAGACAAATACAGGAGTTGCCATTGATCCCGAGGCAGCCGCATCTGAAAATATCAATGTGTCTGTAAAAAACTGGGTTCCCAAGGTTGTGGTCACAGTTCCTCTGATCGGATATCTTATGGCGGCAACAGAGAGCACAGAGGGAATTATCGTTCTTGCTCTTGCAGTTCTTTTCCTGATCATTCTCTATGTGATCGCAGAGCTGTGGAAAAAGCCTGAAACACTTGATGAGTATGAAGATCTCCAGGGAGACCGCAGGTATCTTAAAACTCAGAAAGAACTGAAGATGGAAGAAAAAGCCCGCGAAAGACGTATGCAGGAAGAGGACAGAGAGCTTCTTTACGGAGAAAAAGACCGCAGAAAAAGGGCGAAGAAAGAAGAAAAAGAGAGAAGAAAGAAGATTCGTACCGGCGGATTTGTAGATGAGATCTACGAGGACGATCTGGAAGAGGAACGCCCGGTAAGACGCCAGGAAAGATCAGGGGTTCGTCCGGAGAATATGCAGGCGGCTACAAGCGAAGCGCATGAATTGCTGAAAAAAGAGATTGCGGCAGCTACAGCAGAAGAAGCGGCGGCTATGGAGATCCCGGCTGATCACACAGAAGAGCTTCCAAGCTTCCGTGAGCTTCATGAAGAAAGAGCCCGTATGAAGAGAGAAGAAGAGGAATGGGAGGAAGAGGAAACTCCTGTTGAGATCAAAAAGATGGCGATGCCGGTATGGACGGCTTCCCAGCTTGCAGATAAGGCAAAAAGAGAAGGAGACGCTCCTGATATTGTGAGAGACTCCATTACAAAAGTAACATTCTTTGATTATTCTGATATCCTTGGAGGAGACACAGAAGAAAGCGAAGAAGAATAAAAAGAAATATCAGCAAAGCGCAGACAGGTATGAACGATCCGGTCTGCGCTTTGTTTTTGTGTGAAAATAGGGAAATCTTTCCTATTATATATGGTTATACAAAAGAAAAAGGACGGCTGTTTTATATAGGATTTATAAGAGAACAAAAACTGTTCCTATTATATAGGTACTGTTTTTGCGTATATGCCATGGGATTTCTTCATATGCAAAAAAAATAAGAAAAATTAAAAAAAGTACTTGCATTATTGGAAATCATTGTGTATACTGATAACTGCTGTGACATGATAGCAATGAAGCGCGAGGTTGCTGCTTTGATTAGCAGGTTTTCCGTGGAGCGAATGTCAAGTTAGGAAACTGACGACAAGTCACTGTACAGAGTTCAATAACCATCTTGGGATGGGCGTGTGAAGAGATGTCTTAGGACACACACGGAGATGTGTACAGTCGCCGCTTGTCGTACTGCATAATTGAGTACGAATAGGAGGAGACTTTTTTTATGGCAAATCAGGTAATGAGAATCACATTAAAAGCTTATGATCATCAGTTAGTAGATGCATCCGCAGCAAAAATCATCGACACTGTTAAGAAGAACGGTGCAAAGGTAAGCGGACCGGTTCCGCTTCCGACAAAAAAAGAGGTTGTAACAATCTTAAGAGCTGTTCACAAATACAAAGATTCCAGAGAACAGTTCGAGCAGAGAACTCATAAGAGACTCATCGATATCATGACACCTACTCAGAAAACTGTAGACGCACTTTCCAGACTGGAAATGCCGGCAGGTGTTCACATCGATATCAAAATGAAAACAAAATAAGCAGTACCCGGTACTGCTTGCTGGCTGGCTCAGGTCAGTCGGCACATGAACAAGGTAAGTTCACTCGGGATTCCGAGTGCTTCAAAAACTATATGATTACCCGTCAGGGCAATCCGCTATAAGGAGGAAAATGTAATGAAGAAAGCTATCTTAGCTACAAAAGTCGGAATGACTCAGATCTTCAATGAAGATGGTCTTCTGATTCCGGTAACAGTTTTACAGGCTGGTCCGTGTGTGGTAACTCAGGTTAAGACTGAAGACAACGACGGATATGCAGCAGTTCAGGTTGGTTTTGGTGAGATCAGAGAGAAACTGGTCAACAAACCGGAAAAAGGCCACTTTGAAAAAGCAGGCGTTGAGGTAAAGAGATTCCTGAAAGAGTTCAGATTCGACAACGCTGCTGAATATCAGGTAGGACAGGAAATTAAGGCTGACATCTTTGCTGCAGGCGATCATATCGATGCAACTGCAATCTCAAAAGGTAAAGGCTTCCAGGGTGCGATCAAGAGACATGGACAGTCCAGAGGACCTATGGCTCACGGTTCCAAATATCACCGTCATGCAGGTTCCAACGGCGCTGCATCTGATCCGAGTAAAGTATTCAAGGGCAAAAAGATGCCAGGTCAGATGGGAAATGTTCAGGTAACTGTACAGAACCTTGAGATCGTACGCGTAGATACAGAGAATAATTTACTGTTAGTTAAAGGTGCTGTTCCAGGACCTAAGAAATCTCTGGTGACCATCAAAGAATCAGTAAAGTCTTTATAATTGAGAAAGGAGGAGCATCAGAATGGCAAACGTAACTGTTTATAATATGGAAGGCAATGAAGTTGGAACAATGGAACTGAACGATGCAGTGTTCGGCGTAGAGATCAACGAGCATCTGGTTCACCTTGCTGTTGTTCGTCAGCTTGCAAATAAACGCCAGGGTACTCAGAAAGCAAAAACTCGTTCTGAAGTAAGCGGCGGCGGAAGAAAACCGTGGAGACAGAAAGGAACAGGTCATGCAAGACAGGGTTCCATCCGTGCACCACAGTGGACTGGCGGCGGTGTTGTATTCGCTCCGGTTCCGAGAGACTATGAAGTAAAAATGAACAAAAAAGAAAGAAGAGCAGCTCTGAAATCCGCTCTTACTTCTAAAGTTCAGGATAATAAACTGGTAGTTGTTGACAGCCTTGCACTTGCAGAGGTTAAGACAAAAGAAATGCAGAGAGTGCTTACAAACCTGAAAGCAGAGAAAGCTCTGGTTATCACAGCTTCTGATGATAAGAACGTAGTACTTTCCGCAAGAAACATCGCTGATGTACAGACTGCAACTGTAAACACTATGAACGTATACGATGTTATGAAACACAATACTGTAGTGGTTACTAAAGATGCAGTAGCATCCATTGAGGAGGTGTACGCATAATGGCAGATATCAAATATTATGACGTAATCCTGAAACCTGTGATTACAGAGAAATCCATGAACATCATGGGTGAGAAAAAATATACATTCCTCGTACATCCGGAAGCAAACAAAGCTCAGATCAAAGAAGCTGTTGAAAAGATGTTTGAAGGAACAAAAGTTAAGAGCGTAAACACCATGAACAACGATGGTAAAAAGAAACGCCGCGGTATGGTTGTTGGAAAAACAGCCAAGACCAAAAAGGCAATCGTAGCTCTCACAGAGGAAAGCAAAGATATCGAGATCTTCGAGGGACTTTGATCCAAAACGATAGCCTGACTATGTGCACGAAAGCACGATAACAAATTCGAAAGGAGAAACACCATGGGAATTAAGACCTATAACCCATATACACCGTCAAGAAGACATATGACTGGTTCTGACTTCTCTGAGATCACAACAAGCACCCCAGAGAAATCCTTAGTAGTGTCTTTAAAGAAAAATGCCGGACGTAACAACCAGGGCAAGATCACAGTAAGACACCGCGGAGGCGGAAGCAGAAGAAAATACAGGATCATCGACTTCAAGAGAAGAAAAGATGGTATCCCGGCAACAGTTAAAACAATTGAGTACGATCCGAACAGAACAGCAAACATCGCTCTGATCTGTTATGCAGACGGCGAGAAAGCTTACATCCTTGCTCCGGAAGGACTTAAGGTTGGACAGAAGGTTATGAACGGACCGGAGGCAGAAATCCGTGTTGGTAACTGCCTGCCGCTGGAACTTATTCCGGTTGGTACCATGATCCACAACATTGAGCTTCATCCTGGAAAGGGCGGACAGATGGTTCGTTCTGCTGGAAACGGCGCTCAGTTAATGGCTAAAGAAGGCAAATATGCAACATTAAGATTACCGTCAGGTGAAATGAGAATGGTTCCGCTTGTATGCCGCGCAACAATCGGTGAAGTTGGAAACGGTGACCACAACCTTGTAAACATCGGTAAAGCTGGACGTAAACGTCACATGGGAATCAGACCTACAGTTCGTGGTTCTGTAATGAACCCGAATGACCATCCGCACGGTGGTGGTGAAGGAAAGACCGGTATCGGCCGTCCGGGTCCGTGCACACCATGGGGCAAACCTGCTCTTGGTCTGAAGACCAGAAAGAAAAACAAACAGTCCAACAAGCTCATCGTAAGAAGACGCGATGGAAAAGCTTTAGCGAAATAATAAGGAGGGTACAGAATGTCTCGTTCATTGAAAAAAGGACCTTTCGCAGATGCAAGCCTGCTGAAAAAGGTTGACGCTATGAATGCTGCAAACGATAAATCCGTGATCAAAACATGGTCACGTCGTTCCACCATCTTCCCTTCCTTCGTAGGACATACAATCGCTGTCCATGACGGAAGAAAGCACGTTCCGGTATACGTTACAGAGGATATGGTAGGACATAAACTCGGTGAGTTCGTTGCAACAAGAACTTACAGAGGACACGGAAAAGACGAGAAGAAATCCGGTGTCAGATAATTTGTGAGACTGTAGCGGCAGTTCGCAGATAAAATAAGAATATTCGCCTGGTCACCGGACATCAGTGAAGGGTGGCCACGGTGATTCCCATAGATGATTGATTACGAGAAAGGAGGCACTTTAAAATGGCAAAGGGACATAGAAGCCAGATTAAGAGAGCCAGAAATGAGAATAATAAAGAGACAAGACCGTCTGCAAAATTATCTTATGCAAGAGTTTCTGTTCAGAAAGCATGCTATGTATTAGATGCGATCCGTGGCAAAGATGTGCAGACAGCACTTGGTATCCTCACATATAACCCGAGATATGCTTCCAGCGTTCTCAAAAAGCTGCTTGAGTCAGCAATCGCAAACGCTGAGAACAACAACGGTATGAGCGCAGAAAACCTCTACATTGCAGAGTGCTATGCAAACAAAGGACCTACAATGAAGCGGATTCAGCCAAGAGCACAGGGTAGAGCTTACAGAATCGAGAAGAGAACAAGCCATATCACCATCGTGCTGGATGAAAGATAAGGAGGAAGAGCATGGGACAGAAAGTTAATCCACATGGCCTTAGAGTCGGTGTTATTAAGGATTGGGATTCCAGATGGTATGCAGAAGCAGACTTCGCAGATTATCTGGTTGAAGACTACAATATCAGAACATTTTTGAAGAAAAAACTGTACAGCGCAGGTGTTTCCAAGATCGAGATCGAAAGAGCATCTGACAGAGTTAAGATCATCATCTACACTGCTAAACCGGGTATCGTTATCGGTAAAGGCGGATCTGAGATTGAAAAAGTAAAAGCTGAACTTCAGAAATACACAGATAAAAAACTGATCGTTGATATCAAAGAAGTTAAGAGACCGGACAGAGATGCACAGCTTGTTGCAGAGAACATCGCACTTCAGCTTGAAAACCGTATTTCTTTCCGTCGTGCAATGAAATCTACAATGCAGAGAACAATGAAAGCCGGAGCAAAAGGAATCAAAACATCTGTATCCGGACGTCTTGGCGGTGCTGATATGGCTCGTACAGAGTTCTACAGCGAAGGAACTATTCCGCTTCAGACACTTCGTGCTGACATCGACTATGGCTTCGCAGAGGCAGACACAACTTACGGTAAAGTTGGCGTAAAAGCTTGGGTCTACAATGGTGAAGTACTTCCCACAAAAGGAACTAAGGAAGGGAGCGATAAATAATGTTAATGCCAAAAAGAGTAAAACGTCGTAAACAATTCCGTGGCTCCATGAGAGGTAAAGCCCTTAGAGGTAACAAAATCAATTATGGTGAATTCGGTCTTGTTGCTACCGAACCGTGCTGGATCAGATCTAACCAGATTGAGGCAGCCCGTATTGCCATGACACGTTATATCAAACGTGGTGGACAGGTTTGGATTAAGATTTTCCCAGATAAACCAGTAACAGCGAAACCAGCAGAAACACGTATGGGTTCCGGTAAAGGTTCCCTGGAGTACTGGGTAGCAGTTGTTAAGCCAGGACGTGTAATGTTTGAGATTGCAGGCGTATCCGAAGAGGTTGCCCGTGAAGCATTACGTCTTGCAATGCACAAGTTACCATGTAAATGTAAAATCGTTTCTCGTGCAGACTTAGAAGGCGGTGATAACAGTGAAAATTAATAAATTCGTGGAAGATTTAAAAGCAAAATCAGCTGCAGAATTAAACGAAGAATTAGTAGCTGCTAAGAAAGAACTTTTTAACCTGAGATTTCAGAATGCAACTAATCAATTAGACAATACAAGCCGGATCAAAGAGGTTCGTAAGAATATTGCCAGAATCCAGACAGTAATCACTGAGCAGGCTAACGCTGCGAAATAGTGAATATAGGAGGACAGAATCGTGGAAAGAAATCTGAGAAAAACCCGTGTGGGTAAGGTTGTCAGCAATAAGATGGACAAGACCATCGTAGTTGCAATTGAAGACCATGTAAAACATCCTCTTTACAAAAAAATCGTGAAGAGAACATATAAATTAAAAGCTCATGACGAACAGAATGAGTGCAATATCGGTGATACCGTAAAAGTTATGGAAACCAGACCGCTGTCCAAGGACAAAAGATGGAGACTGGTTGAGATCGTAGAGAAAGCTAAATAAGGAGGAAACCAGTATGATTCAGCAGGAAACTAGATTAAAAGTTGCCGATAACACTGGTGCAAAAGAAATCCTTTGTATTCGTGTTATGGGTGGCTCTACAAGAAGATATGCAAATATCGGCGACACTATCGTTGCTACTGTTAAAGATGCAACACCAGGCGGCGTTGTTAAAAAAGGTGACGTAGTAAAAGCTGTTGTTGTTCGTTCCAAAAAAGGCGCTCGTCGTAAAGACGGATCCTACATCCGTTTCGATGAAAATGCAGCCGTAATCATTAAAGACGATTTAACTCCGAGAGGAACTCGTATCTTTGGACCAGTTGCCAGAGAGCTTCGTGAGAAAAAATTCATGAAGATCGTTTCCTTAGCTCCGGAAGTATTATAGGAGGGTGCCTAATGTCAGCTATGAAGATTAAAAAAGGCGACACTGTTAAAGTAATCGCTGGAAAAGATAAAGGCAAAGAGGGCAAAGTCCTTGCCGTTAACGTAAAAGACAACACCGTGATCGTTGAAAACGTCAACATGGTTACTAAGCACAGCAAACCATCTGCAGCAAACCAGGCAGGCGGAATCACAAAGAAAGAAGCCGCTCTTCATGTATCTAACGTGATGCTGGTAGTAGACGGAAAAGCAACCAGAGTCGGATTCAAGATGGACGGAGACAAAAAAGTCCGTGTTGCAAAAGCAACAGGCGAGGTTATCGATAAATAAGAGAGGAGGCATGACAGGTGAGTAGATTAAAAGAACTTTACAAAAATGAGATCATGGACAACATGACCAAAAAATTCGGATACAAAAACGTTATGGAAGTGCCGAAGCTCGAAAAGATCGTTATCAACATGGGTGTTGGTGAAGCTAAGGAGAACGCTAAGCTTCTCGACGCTGCTATCGCAGATATGGAGCTTATCACAGGTCAGAAAGCCGTTGCAACAAAGGCTAAAAAATCTGTGGCTAACTTCAAAATCAGAGAGGGTATGCCGATCGGCTGTAAAGTAACATTAAGAGGAGAGAAGATGTACGAGTTCGCTGATCGTCTGATCAACCTTGCACTTCCTCGTGTACGTGACTTCCGTGGTGTTAACCCGAACGCATTCGACGGCAGAGGAAACTACGCTCTTGGTATCAAAGAGCAGCTGATCTTCCCTGAAGTTGAGTACGATAAAGTAGACAAGGTAAGAGGTATGGACATCATCTTCGTTACAACAGCGAAGACTGACGAGGAAGCTCGTGAGCTTCTGACACAGTTCAACATGCCTTTTGCTAAATAAGGAGGAGAATTTAAATGGCTAAAACAGCAATGAAAATCAAACAGCAGCGCAAACAGAAATTCTCCACAAGAGAATACAGCCGCTGCAGAATTTGCGGTCGTCCGCACGCTTACTTAAGAAAATACGGTATCTGCCGTATCTGCTTCCGTGAACTGGCTTACAAAGGTCAGATCCCGGGCGTAAAGAAAGCATCCTGGTAATTATTTTATATAAAATATATCATGTAAAGTCTGAAAAGAAAATTAGAGGAGGAAACTAACATGACAATGAGCGATCCGATTGCAGATATGCTTACAAGAATCCGTAACGCTAACACTGCAAAACATGACACAGTAGATGTTCCGGCATCCAAAATGAAAATTGCTATCGCAAATATTCTTCTTGACGAGGGATATATTGCAAAGTATGATTTAGTAGAAGACGGTGTTATCAAAACACTTCATATCACACTGAAATACGGTGAGACTAAAAACGACAAGATCATCACAGGTCTGAAGAGAATTTCCAAACCGGGTCTTCGTGTATACGCAGGCAAGGATGAGCTGCCGAGAGTACTTGGCGGACTTGGAATCGCAATCATTTCCACAAACAAGGGCGTTATCACTGACAAAGAGGCTCGTAAGCTTCATGTCGGCGGAGAAGTTCTTGCATTCGTATGGTAGGCCGAAAGCAACTTAATGAATGCAAGCCGTCAGGCGCAGCATGAATTTAGTGCGAAGGCTGTTCGAAGGAACTTAATGAAGCCGAGTGAAAACGATGGCTGAATTTAGTGAATCGAACTTCCTTGGTGAAACATTGTAATATCTTACCATTAAGATATAACCACTGAAAACAGAGAGGAGGATATCTCCTCTCCGACAATCTAAGTAAGGAGGACAATATTATGTCACGTATCGGCAGACTTCCGGTAGCTATTCCTGCAGGCGTTGAAGTAAATGTTGCAGCAGGCAATGTAGTGACCGTTAAAGGGCCAAAGGGAACACTTGAAAGAGCGCTTCCTACAGAAATGGAAATCAAAGTAGAAGATGGTCATGTAGTTGTTACAAGACCAAACGATCTGAAAAAAATGAAAGCTTTGCACGGTTTAACAAGAAGCCTTATCCAGAACATGGTAACAGGTGTAAACGAAGGTTACACAAAAGAGCTTGAGGTAAACGGTGTAGGTTATAGAGCTCAGAAGCAGGGCAAAAAGCTTGTGCTTTCTCTTGGATATTCTCACCCGGTAGAGATGGAAGATCCTGAAGGAATCGAGTCCAAAGTTGATGGAAACAAGATCATTGTTTCCGGTATCAGCAAAGAAAAAGTTGGTCAGTTTGCAGCAGAGATCAGAGATAAGAGAAGACCGGAGCCATATAAGGGCAAGGGAATCAAATATGCTGATGAAGTGATCAGACGTAAAGTCGGTAAGACCGGTAAGAAATAAATAAGGAGAGTGAGAACATGATTAAGAAAGCATCCAGAGCGGAAATTCGTGAAAAGAAACATAGAAGACTCCGTCATCATCTGAATGGAACAGCAACTACTCCAAGACTGGCAGTATTCCGTTCCAACAAGCATATCTATGCACAGATTATTGATGACAGCGTGGGAAAAACTTTAGTATCAGCTTCTACTCTTCAGAAAGATGTAAAAGCAGAGCTTGAGCATACAGACGATGTAAAAGCAGCAGCATATCTTGGAACTGTAATCGGTAAGAAAGCAGTTGAAGCAGGTATCGAGAGCGTAGTTTTCGACAGAGGAGGCTACATTTACCACGGAAAAATTAAAGCATTAGCAGACGCAGCAAGAGAAGCTGGACTGAAATTCTAAAAGGGAGGAAAAAGACACATGAAACATAATCTTATTGATGCTAGTCAGTTAGAATTAGAAGATAAAGTAGTGTCAATCAAACGTGTTACCAAGGTTGTTAAAGGTGGCCGTAACTTCCGTTTCACAGCTTTGGTTGTTGTAGGTGACGGCAACGGACATGTTGGTGCAGGTTTAGGAAAGGCAGCTGAAATTCCGGAAGCGATCCGCAAAGGAAAAGAAGATGCTATGAAAAAACTGGTAACAGTAGCAAGAGACGAGAACGGTTCCATCACACATGACTTCGTAGGCAAATTCGGAAGCGCTGAGATGCTTCTGAAACGTGCTCCGGAAGGTACTGGTGTAATCGCCGGAGGTCCGGCACGTGCCGTAATCGAGCTTGCAGGTATCAAGAACATCCGTACAAAATGTATGGGCTCCAGAAATAAACAGAATGTTGTCCTGGCTACCATCGAAGGTCTCAGCCAGCTGAAGACTCCGGAAGAAGTTGCTAAACTTCGCGGAAAATCTGTAGATGAGATTCTGGCATAAGGAGGAAACGAAAAATGGCAGATACAATTAAGGTTACATTAGTAAAGTCTCCAATCGGTGCAGTTCCGAAACACAAAAAGACTGTAGTTGCTATGGGACTTACAAAAATGCATAAAACAGTTGAAATGCCGGATAATGCTGCAACAAGAGGAATGATCAAACAGGTTCAGCATCTGGTAAAAGTTGAAGAGTAATTCTACACAGTATAGATAATAAAAGGAGGTGCCAAACATGGATTTATCAAACCTGAGACCTGCAGAAGGTTCCAAGCACAGTGATAACTTCAGAAGAGGCCGTGGACATGGTTCCGGAAACGGAAAGACAGCCGGAAAAGGACATAAAGGACAGTTAGCACGTTCCGGACACAAGAAACCGGGATTTGAAGGTGGACAGATGCCTTTATACAGACGTCTTCCGAAGAGAGGCTTCAAAAACAGAAACTCCAAAGAGATCATTGCAATCAATGTTGACGTTCTGAATCGTTTTGAGGACGGAGCAGAGGTTACAGCCGAGAGTCTGCTGGAAAGCCGTGCAATTTCCAAAATCGGCGACGGTGTAAAGATTCTTGGAAACGGTGAGCTGACTAAGAAACTTAACGTAAAAGTGAACGCTGTCAGCGAGACCGCAAAAGCTAAAATTGAAGCTGCTGGTGGTACAGTAGAGGTGATTTAATGTTTGAAACTCTCAAAAGTCTCTTTAGAGTAAAAGAGATGCGTCGTAAGCTGTTTTACGTGATCGGAATGATCTTTGTCATCCGAATCGGATCTCAGCTTCCTGTTCCGGGTGTGGACAGCGACGTATTCAGACAGTGGTTTCAGAGCAACACCGGGGACGCATTTAACTTCTTTGATGCGTTCACCGGCGGCTCCTTTGAGAGTATGTCTATATTTGCTCTGAACATTACACCATATATTACATCATCCATTATCATTCAGCTTCTTACAATTGCCATCCCTGCTCTGGAAGAAATGCACAGAGACGGTGAAGAGGGAAGAAAGAAGATGACAGCAATTACCCGTTATGTAACGGTTGGTCTTGCTCTGTTTGAGTCTATTGCAATGACAATCGGTTTTGCAAGAGGAAACATTGTTCAGGACATGAACATTCTTAAGGGTATTGTTGTAGTAGTATCTCTGACAGCAGGATCTGCTATGCTGATGTGGATTGGTGAGCGTATCACAGAAAAAGGAATCGGAAACGGTATTTCTATTGTACTTGCAGTAAATATTGTGTCCAGAATCCCAAGTGATATGGTAACTCTGTATGAGAACTTTATTAAAGGCAAAACAATTGCCAAGGGAATGCTTGCAGGTGTGATCATTCTTGCAGTTATTCTTGTGGTAGTGGTATTTGTTCTTATTCTCAACGGAGCTGAAAGAAGAATTCCGGTACAGTATTCCAAGAAGATGGTTGGAAGAAAGCTTGTTGGCGGTCAGACAAACCATATTCCTCTGAAAGTAAACACTGCCGGAGTTATCCCGATCATTTTTGCTTCTTCCATTATGTCTTTCCCGGGACTGATTGCTCAGTTTGCAGGCAAAGCAAATGGTACAGGAATCGGAAGTGAAATTTTGAAGGGGCTGTCTTCCAGTAACTGGTGTGATCCGTCTCAGCTGAAATACAGCTGGGGCCTGATCGTATATATTGTTCTCTGTGTATTCTTTGCATATTTCTATACTTCCATTACCTTTAATCCACTGGAAGTTGCAGATAATATCAAGAAACAGGGCGGCTTTATTCCGGGTATCCGTCCGGGTAAACCAACATCCGATTATCTGGAGAAACTCCTGACTTACATTATATTTATAGGCGCAGTTGGCCTGATCATCGTGGCAGTTATTCCGTTCTTCTTTAACGGTATCTTTAAGGCTCAGGTTTCCTTTGGAGGAACCTCACTTATTATCGTTGTAGGTGTTGTCCTTGAGACTGTGAAACAGATTGAATCTCAGTTGCTTGTCCGCAACTATAAAGGCTTTCTGGCTAACTAGTGCGCAAATTTATTGTCAGCAATGAAGTTGTGCACAGGAAATGAAGGTTGCGGTGTGCTTCTGCATGCTGCAGCCATTTTAAGTTATCAGGGATAAATCAGGACAGCGCCTTATTGCTGCCTGTTTGTCCTGGAATATAAGGAGGGTATGATTATGAGGATTATTATGCTGGGTGCGCCGGGTGCCGGAAAAGGAACTCAGGCAAAAAAAATTGCTGAGAAATATGGAATTCCCCATATTTCCACAGGAGACATTTTCCGTGCAAACATCAAAAACGGCACGGAGCTTGGCAAAAAAGCAAAAACCTATATGGATCAGGGGCTTCTTGTACCTGATGAACTGACCTGTGATCTTGTAGTAGACAGAATCCAGCAGGATGATGCAAAGAACGGCTATGTTCTTGACGGTTTTCCGAGAACCATTCCTCAGGCAGAATGTCTGACAGAGGCTCTTGAGAAACTGGGAAGCAAGATCGACTTTGCCATTGATGTGGATGTTCCGGATGAAAACATCGTAAACCGTATGGGCGGAAGACGCGCCTGCCTGAAATGCGGAGCTACTTATCATCTTGTTTATGCGGCTCCCAAGACAGAAGGCGTATGCGATACCTGCGGAGAGAAACTGGTTCTTCGTGACGATGACCAGCCGGAAACTGTTCAGAAGCGTCTGAACGTATACCACGAGCAGACACAGCCTCTGATCGATTACTATACAGAGCAGGGTGTATTAAAAACAGTAGACGGAACACGTTCTCTGGATGAAGTATTCCAGGAAATCGTGGGAGTTTTAGGAGAATAAAAAATGTCAGTTTCAATTAAGTCAGAACATGAAATAGAGCTTATGAGACATGCCGGTCATTTACTGGAAAAGGTCCACAATGAACTGGCTGCTCATATCAGACCGGGAATCAGCACCAAGGAACTGGACCGTATCGGAGAGGAAATGATCCGCTCTCTGGGCTGTACTCCGAATTTTCTGAATTATAACGGATTTCCGGGATCTTTCTGTATCAGCATCAATGATGAGGTGGTACACGGAATCCCGTCCAAAAAGAAAATCATTCAGGAAGGAGATCTTGTAAAGATCGACGCGGGACTGATCTATCAGGGATATCATTCTGATGCAGCCCGTATCTATGCAGTAGGAGAAGTTTCTCCGGAAGCCCGTCAGCTTATGGAAGTAACAAAGCAGAGCTTCTTTGAAGGCATTAAATTTGCAAAGGCAGGAAATCACCTGAATGATATTTCCAAGGCAATCGGAGCTTATGCAGCAAAATATAATTATGGTATTGTGCGTGATCTGGTTGGACACGGAATCGGAACTCATCTTCATGAGGATCCCCAGATACCAAACTTTCCTCAGAAGCGCCGTGGGATCAAGCTGATGCCGGGCATGACTCTGGCAATTGAACCGATGATCAATATTGGCCGCGCAGACGTGGCCTGGGAGGACGATGACTGGACAGTTGTCACAATGGACGGATCTCTTTCCGCTCATTATGAAAACACCGTTCTGATCACAGACGGCGAACCGGAAATTCTGACTCTTACAAAATGACAGATGACACAGGAGGTTAAGGATGTCAAAAGCAGATGTGATTGAAGTAGAAGGAACTGTACTGGAGAAGCTTCCAAACGCAATGTTTAAGGTAGAGCTGGAGAACAAACATGTGGTTCTCGCTCATATCAGCGGTAAGCTTCGTATGAATTTTATCCGTATCCTTCCGGGAGATAAAGTAACAATCGAGCTTTCTCCGTATGATCTGTCCAAGGGCAGAATTATCTGGAGAGATAAATAAAAAGTCTCTTTCCGAGAGCAGCAATAAAGATATTACTTGAGGCACAGGAATTATATCAGATTCCTGTGCTTTTTGTATTTATCGGGAAAAACTGTATTATGCAGTCTGTTTTCCGCAGATAATAAATGTTCCGTAAGAATGTATTTTACTGATTTTTCAGAAATAAAGAAAGAGGAAATTTATGTTAAAATCAGATGATTTTAGTATGAAATTGTTGATATCTGTCATAAAGGAGGCATAGATTTAGACCAATTCAGTCTTTTTTTCAACTTTACATACAAGATATGCTATGTTAAAATATATAATATATTACAGGTTTTGTGACAGCGTATCAGCCTTACGGCAGAAGCTTTTTCTGTGGCAGGAAAAACAGACTGCATAATTATTACAATTTATGTGATAAGGAGAAGCTGGAAGGAGAAATATGAAAAATTCACAGAAATATATGACTGCGCCTGAAAACAGGCAGTTTTTTGCGTCCCCGGA
>NZ_HF999029.1:0-2387 GCF_000433815.1 Blautia sp. CAG:257 | reverse complement strand
GGGAGTTAAATTACCTGGGGTTGTTCCACCGTATCTATAAATTGGAAAATCTTTCCTCTGCTTCTTAGACCGCAGTATAGCGTCTGCGTCTATCTTGACTTCTTCTTTTTCTTTCGAAGCAAAAAATCAATTGACCCTACGAAATCTATAGCTTTATGTGCCACAAATCCTGCAACAAATCCCGCAACTGCTGATGCCACTTTTTAGCTACTGTTACTACAAATTTTTTACCGTACCAGCTAACAAAGCACCTATTGAAGCCGCAAAACATCCACTGTAATCCACAAGATTAGCCGGATTCGCAGTATGCATACATATTTTTCCCGTGGCTTCCGGTAATACTTAAACTCTTACTCCAGCTGTCATAAGTATAGTTTACCTCTGTGTTTCCATAAAAGAACTATCGTTTCGAACCTTTGGAAATCCAATTCTTTTGTCTCCTAAATTCTGAACCATTCCCTCTCCCTTTTTTTTATTTCCTCGACCTCTTTCTCAGCTTTTCTTTAGACTTTACCATTACAACATACATAAATGAAAACTCTTCAAACCTATCAAAAATTGGGGATTTCATCTTCTTATATTTGTCATAAACAAATCTCTTCTTCATCTACGGTAAACTTATCTATAACCTCCTCAAAAACATTTCTCATTCTTTGATAATTTTCTGTTTCCTGATTCTCCCCGCTTTTAGAAATGTATATTTTTTGTTCTTTTAATACAATTCCAGCTGTCAAAACACAAACAGATTCACTCTGACTATTCTGCTGAGTTATCATATCTATTAAAAATGGTGATAGCTTATCCACATAAAAAATGTTCGTTATACATATTGGCACTACAGGAAGTCTATCTATATGCTTTTTTACAAATTTTTTTAACTCTTCTTTCAATAGTTTTATGTGCCTCTCTGTAAGCTCTGAAACACAAAGCTGTACTAATATCTGAGTTTTGTAGTTTTTTCTATCTTCATAAATATGTATAGATATTTTATTATGTATGTCATCTAAAAGTCTCTCTTTTGTTTCCACTACTAACTCATAATAATCCATAAACGCCCAACTGGCTATTTCCATTAAATCTTTATCCCTCAAAAAAGTTTTTATAATTTCTATTTTTTCTGAATGTTTTTTAGATGTCTGAAATATTTCACCATCAATAAATAACTTATAAAGTTGTTTTCTACTTCGATTTAAAATATTATTATATTTCCAGCTTACAAAACACCGAAAAACCGCTCCTAGTATCATCCATGCATATATAATTACATAACAAAATACTAACAATTTTGATATATACATTTGATTAAAACAGACCCAATGCACAGCCGTAACCAAAGATAATATAATTAAAGCTAAAATTTTTATTAAAGCCTGAACTTGTAAAACGTAAAAGCCTTTTAAATTCGACATCCATTTTCTTTTTCTGTGTTGTGCTATATACCCATACTGAAATAATGGATTAGACTTGTCTTCTCTTTCTGCAATCTGTGCATTCATACCAGAAAATCCTGGTATGTTACTATTACGAGCTGGACGCCAATTAACTGAGATAATCAGAATAATACTTAAATAATTATATGACATCCTCTTACTAATCATATTTGTTCCAATAAAACCAGTTATACATAAAAATGCACCAATGATACTTATAATTAGGATAAAAGAAAACAAACTATTTGTATCCATCTCAAATACCCTTTTTTTATTATCTTTTCTTTTCATACACCCTTTCCTTTCTATAATTTATTACGAAAAAACATATCTTCCAAAATATAATACTGAAAAAAATATCGAGGCTTTTCTTTCAGGTACAAAAATGCAGAAGTCAGATTTCCGTATTCTCTGTACTTAAATCTAAACACACGATCCATTTTTATAGGCTTTCTTTTATAAAACTCACCTCTTTTCATATTACCTACAAGCAGGTCAATTACAGGACTCGGTGTATGTGCTCCCAAATCTGCATTCCTATATTTCCCATATCTATCATATTTCATCTGAGTATCCTGAATCCGAAACAACTCACCACCAATATCCTGACACATTTTCTGTAAAATCAGATATACTGCACACTTTTTCATAAACTCTGAAATATATTTTTTCATCATATTTTTCTGCCTGACTATACTAAATACAGCTTACTACTATATTTCCAGCCCCGTCAATAAAAGTAACCATGTTATTCTAATACCTCTATATCCTCCATACTACCTCGCTCCACTTTCTGCTGTGTCCTTTAATATATCTACTGCCTTTTTTATCATGGAAGGCATAGGAACTCCCATCATCCCTGCATTCTCCACAATAGAAAGTACTTCATTTGCTATAAATCCGATGCACACTGCATTTCTTATGTATTCCACTCCCAGAACCATATCCAGACGAGCT
>NZ_HF999028.1:0-660 GCF_000433815.1 Blautia sp. CAG:257 | reverse complement strand
GAGAGAAAGGAGCTTCTTCTGCACTTATGTGTAAAATTCATGTATCATTGATTTAGTGAATGAAACAACAGCAGGGAAAATTTCATATTGTTACCGGATTGTAATCTCCTTTTGTTATGATAGACTCAACATAACGAAGGGAGACATTTTTATGAAAATATTAGAGACAAAGCATCTGAAAAAATATTACGGTCAGGGCGACATCCTGGTAAAAGCCGTGGACGATATCAGCATTTCAGTAGAAAAGGGCGAGTTTGTTGCGATTGTAGGTACCAGCGGCTCTGGAAAGACCTCCCTTTTAAATCTGCTGGGCGGTCTGGACTATGCAGACAGCGGAGAGGTAATTATCGGCGGACAGTCTCTGCTGAATATGAAGGACGAGGAGCGTACCGTATTCCGCAGAAGAAATATTGGATTTATTTTTCAGAATTATAATCTGGTATCTATGCTGAATGTGTATAAAAATGTGGTTCTTCCAATACGGCTGGACGGAAATAAACCTGATGATGAGTTTATCGGAAAAATACTGAGCCTTTTAGGACTGACGGAAAAATCCAGGAACCGTCCCAATCAGCTTTCCGGCGGCCAGCAGCAGAGAGTGGCTATTGCAAGGGCTCTGGCTTCCAAGCCAAAGATCGTTCTGGCAGACGAGCCTACAGG
>NZ_HF999027.1:0-4105 GCF_000433815.1 Blautia sp. CAG:257 | reverse complement strand
GCAACAGCCTGATATACATGCTCCGGTGAATCGAAACCAGCCATAACGCTTGCCACAGCCGGGCGGGTCAGAGCATAGTGGAGACACTGGACAGGCGTAAGCGCAACGCCGAAAGGAGAGGTTTTTGCATCAAAAAGTCTTCCCCCTGCATAGCCTTTCATAACAGTGATGCCTACATTTTCCTGTTCGCAGATACGGTAAAGTTCTTCCCTTTCCGGATCAATACGGTTCAGGCCGTCCGCGTATTTTTCCACAAAATAATCGTCCAGATTTTCACTTGGAGGCAGAAGGTCAAAGGCCGGGTTGATGCTGAACAGGATCATTTCAATTTCGCCATGAAGAGCGGCCATTTTTGCAACTGTGGGGTTGTGGGTGCTCATTCCGATGTGGCGGATAGTTCCGTTTTCTTTCAGGCTCCGGACATAGGCAATAAATTCGCCGGACATGATTTCTTTAAATTCCTCAGGGCTGTCAACAAAGTGGATCATGCCCAGATCAATGTAATCTGTCTGCATTCTTGTAAGAAGATCACGGAAAGCTTCATCCACCTTGTCCAGCTCTCTGGTACGTTCATACTGACCGTTCTGCCAGGTGGAACCAATGTGTCCCTGAATGATCCATTTGTCCCTGCAGTCTTTGATGGCATTTCCGATATTGGAGCGGACATTTGGTTCGGACATCCAGCAGTCCAGGATGTTGATGCCCTCTTTCTGACAAACATCAATGATCTCTTTTACCTCTTCTGTGTTGTGGCGTTCCAGCCATTCGCCTCCAAGACCGATCTCGCTGACCTTGAGACCTGTTTTTCCAAGTGTACGGTATTTCATAACATTTTCCTCCCTTTAAAAATAATGCGGTTCCGGAAGAAATCAGCTTTTCAGAAGATTTTGTCCGGACCGCATGTAATGAACAGCTTATACAAGATCTTTATTTTTCTTAATTGTTTCCAGAATAATATTCTGTGTGTATTCTCCAAGATGTCTCTGGTCATTTTTGTCCAGCTCTTTTACATAAATGGGCTTACAGTATTCCACGATCACATGACAGGGTCTGATCTTTGGAAAATGGGCTTCAAAAATTTCCGCCGTATTGTTCATGGCAATGGGGATAATGGGACAGCCTGATTTGGAGGCGATCTTAAAGCTTCCCTCATGGAAGGGAAGAAGCTCTGTTTCGTCCTCTGCCTTATTTCTGGTGCCTTCCGGGAAAATACAGATGGAAATTCCTGACTTTACTTTTTCAATGGCAGTGAGGATGGTTTTCAGCCCCTGCTTGATATCTTTACGGTCAAGAAACAGACAATGCAGATATTTCATCCAGTTTGACAGAAGGGGAATCTTTTCCATTTCTTTTTTTGCCACATAGCCGGTGCGGATAGGACAGCGGCTGTAGGTGAGAAGAATGTCAAAATAGCTTCTGTGATTGCCGATGTAAAGCACAGGAGTATCCTTTGGGACATTTTCTTCGCCGATCACAGTGATCTTTGTTCCGGCAACCCACAGAATAAATTTAAAAGCGCCCTGGATCAGCCGGAGAGAGCTGATTTCTTTTGTCATGGGAGAGAATTTACCAATGATCCATTCTACAATAAGAACAGGAATGGAAAGAATCAGAAATCCGATCACTATGACAGCAACAAGTAAAAAGCGAATCATAATCGTACCTCTTTCGTATACGGCAGCCCATATCATGTGCGGCTGCCTTAATAGTAACATTATACAAATTAAATGAAATTGTTGCAATAAATCTTTTGGCAATTACATACAATACTTATCAAGGAACGGATTGGGGTGGCATTATGAAAAAGATAGTCCTTCTGGTCTGTTATCTGATTCTGATTCTGTCTCTGGGAGGCTGCCGGCTGGTGCGCATCGAGGAAGAAAAAAGAATGCCTCTTGAGTATGAGGTGGTGGAACCGGAACAGCTTCCTGAGGAAGCGGCTGCACTTGTGGAAGAAAAAAAGGCTTCAGAGTTCAGGGTCACATATCAGAGCGGAAAAGAGCTTTATCTGATCAGAGGCTACGGAAAACAGATGAGCGGCGGATACAGCATTCAGGTAAAAGAGCTTTCAGCTTCTTCCACGGCTGTATTTTTTGAGACAAAGCTGATGGGTCCCTCTGCAGAAGAACAGAGCGGAGCGCCGTCCTATCCGTATATAGCAGTAAAAATACAGTACCGGAAGGAACCGGTACAGTTTCAATAATGACAGGAGGAAAAGAAAAGTGGAATTAAAAAAAGAAGATATTCAGATGCTGCGGGTAAAAAGCCGGGCAACCAGTCAGGTAACCTTTGATGCTGATTACAATGTTCCGGATGTGAAGCCGGATATCGGACGAATGATCCAGAATAAAGGAGAGGTGGAGGTGGAGGAGGTCCGTTTAAATGACGGGCACGCTTTTGTCCGCGGAAGCCTCAATGTAGATCTTCTTTATGTGGGGGAAGAGGAAGGAAGAGTGTACAGTCTTTCTGCGAAGCTTCCTGTGGAAGAGACACTGAATCTGGAGGGAATTGTAAGCGGAGATAAAATGTGCCTGAAATGGGAGATCGAGGATCTGAGTCTTCATCTGATCCATTCCAGAAAGCTGAACATAAAGGCAGTAGTGACATTTTATGCAGTTGTGGATGAGCTGGCAGGAATCCGTCTGCCTGTGGCTGTGGACGATGAAACTGTTTCCGTAAAAAAGAAGCCCATGAAGCTTTTAAGTCTTGCCGTACATAAAAAGGACACTCTGCGCAAAAAGGAGGAGATTGTTTTATCCTCCAATAAGCCCAATGTAGCAGAGCTTTTGTGGCACACTGCAGAAGTCCGGAGCCTTGATCTTCGGCCTGAAGAGGACAGAGTAAAGGCAAAGGGAGAGCTGTATGTATTTGTGCTCTATACCGGAGATGATGAGGGAAGGACACATCAGTGGCTGGAATATTCGGTTCCATTTTCCGGCGAGGTGGAGTGTCCGGGATGTACGGCAGATATGATCCCCAATATGGAGGCTGCCGTGATCAGCCAGTCAGTGGAGGTGAAGCCGGATTCTGACGGGGAGGAACGGCTTCTGATGGCAGATATGGTACTGGAAGTGGATATGAAGCTTTACCGGGAGGAAGAGCATGAGGTGGTCCTGGATGTATATACGCCTTTGCGCCAGTGTATTCCAAAAGGAAAAACAGAGGCTCTGGAAAGTCTGCTGATCCGGAATTTTTCCAAGTGCAGGCTGTCTGACAGGATCGAAATGAAGGAGACCAGAGGGAAGATTCTTCAGATCTGTCACAGCCAGGGACAGGTGAAGGTGGATAAAACAAGGATTGTAGAGGGCGGCGTGCAGGTAGACGGTATTGTTCAGCTTAAAATCCTTTATATTGTGGGAAATGACGATATGCCGTTTTATTCCATGGAGACCATGATTCCCTTTACTCAGATGGTGGAAGCAGGCGGAATCACAGAGCAGAGTGTGTATTATCTTCATGCAGATCTGGAACAGCTTGCCACTTCCATGGTGGACAGTGATGAAATAGAGATCAGGGCAACTGTGAGCCTGAATCTTCTTGTTATGAGCTGTCAGGAAACAATGGTCATAGATAAGGTGGAGGAGCAGCCTCTGGATGAGGAAAAGGTGCGGGCAATGCCGGGAATTACTGTTTATGTGGTAAAACCGGAAGACTCTCTCTGGGATATCGCAAAGAAATTTTATACTACAGTGGAGGAGATCAGTACAGTCAATGAACTGAAGGACGGAGAGATCTCTGTGGGGCAGCCTCTGCTCCTTATAAAAAAAGTGGAACAATGACTATTGAAATTCCTGTAAAAATCATATAAAATATTTGCAAAGAATTGTATACAAAGTACAGAAAAAAACGCTGCTGTCCACAGATTTTACGGCAGTGCATAATAAAAAGTATAAAAGATAAAGTACGAAAGGACAGAGGAATGGCTTATGCGTCTTAGGGCAATGGCAAAAATCAATCTTGGACTTGATGTGATCCGCAAAAGGGAGGACGGATATCATGAGGTGCGCATGATCATGCAGACTGTGCGTATGTATGATACCCTGGAGATCAGGAAAAAACAGGCGCCGGGGATTTCCCTTCGCTCCAACCTGCCCTATGTTCCGTC
>NZ_HF999026.1:0-9892 GCF_000433815.1 Blautia sp. CAG:257 | reverse complement strand
TTGGAAGGCTGGTGTTCTACCATTGAACTACACCCGCATATTCGCTGAAACGGTAAAAGTTGTTTACAGCATCGGGGTGACAGGATTCGAACCTGCGGCCTCCTGGTCCCAAACCAGGCGCTCTAGCCAAGCTGAGCCACACCCCGTAACGGTATTTAATTTTTGTTTTCTCGCTTGACGCAAGATAGATTATATTACAGGTATTTATAAAAGTCAACACTTTTTTTCAAAAATTTTTGTTTTTTATTTTCGGGGAGAAATGTAAAAGTAACTTCCGGTTATTCTTCACACTTCCGGAAGCTTATATTTCATTAAGGCTTTATGAAAGACTTATTTCCGGTTATTCTGTCCGCCGGCCTCTATTGCTTCTTTTCCAGATCTGCAAAAGAGGCTGACGCTTTTTCAAAATTTTCTTTTCCCTGCACGGTAAGCAGCGCTTTATTACAGGAAACAGGCCTGCCCTCCAGCATTCTCCTTCCCTGCTCATAATCCATATAAATTCCATCCGAAGGTGACGTCAGCCGCGCGGCGGCACAGCAGTCCCTCCACTCAGTCTCTTTCTGCACAGTGATGTTCTGTCCGGATGATGTACCTGCTGCCATATCTGTACTGTTTTTATCCTTCTCTGCAGATTCTCCCCGGGGAATACTTCTTATTACAGAAGGCTCGCTCTGATCTGTCATTCTGTACTGCAGATGTTTTTCACTTCCTTCCCAGAATTTCTGAAGTTCCTTTTTGGAAATCCTGCGTCCGTTTCCATCTGTCATAGAGGAAAGTGCATTTTTCCCAATCAGCAGAACCGGTGTATTTCCAACCTGTATTTTATCCGGTCCATTTCCTTTCATATGAAGTTCCTCAAGATCTGCCGCCTGAAATACAATATTCATTGTATACTCTCCCAGCCTCAGTTCTACAGGAATCTCCTGCACCGGAGTAAAAGAGACCAGCCCCTCTATCTTCTGCACTTCCTTCAGTAATTTCTGATCATAAACTGTTTTCCCAAAGGAAACCATCTCCTGATATTCTCTTTGTTCTTCCGGAATCCCTGCCGCCAGATAAACTGCCAGATACAAAACGCCTGCAGCCATTGCTATACCGGTCACTGTCAGTGGCCAAAAATGTTTCCTTTTACTTATGCTCACCGGCCGCCTCCCTTCGCGCCTCCTCCAAAAGCATTTTCTGCTTTCTGTTTCTTATCACAAGTCCGATAATAATCAGCAGCATTCCTGCGCCGGCAACAACAAAAACAGAATACCACCAGGAATTTGCCTTTTTGGGAGTTTCTATTTTCAGACTCTGTATTTCCGGCTTATTAATCTGCGTCTGATATTCTGATGTTTCCTGATAAATATTCCCCTGCAGATCCTCATAGCTTAAGGTAAGCTTTCCGCTTACCTTTCCATACATTTCACTTTCATCCGTTCCCTCATCCTGTCCTGCTGCCTTCATAGTCCGGGTTCCTACATAAATGCTCATAGTTCCTTCAGCCATGGTCCCGGCATCCATATTTCCAACAAAAATTTCCTCCTTTGGAAACATCCCCTGCCCTTCCAGGTCCACACGCACATTATAAATACCTGTTCTGCTGAGATTCTGCACCCGGACCGCCAGATCTATGGTATCTGTAGAATATACTGTTGCCGGAATCCCTTCGCAGTCAAGAACCGCCGTCACCGGCTGTGCCACCCGGATCTCAATACTTTCTGTTCCTGTCGCAGCTTTTCCTTTCACATCCTCATATTCAAAAGAGACTGTCACCGGAACAGGTCCGTCCTTTGCGTCCTTTGTAATACTTACCTTACTGTTAATAGTAATATCTGCCCCCGGATTTACTCCCGAAAAATAAAAGGACTTCTTCTCAAACTGTATGGATGGCGATTCTGTACTAAAAGAAACTTTCAGATTATAAATACCCTGACTGCTGCTTCTGTTCTTAAACACCAGCTCCATATCTGCCTGGTCTCCTGCGTTCAGAGCTTTCTCTGAAAGGTTAAAGCTTTCCAGAAGGAGTCTGGGCTGACGGATCAGTTCTTCTTTCTGTTCCGCAGACATCTCTCCCCCTCCGGAATATCCTCCGGAAACATCCCCTCCTGTGTCTTCAGGCACAGAACCGTCCCCGAAAAGATCTTCCTGACCGTTTGTGTAAATATTCAGATTTTCAATATTCATGGACATTCCCGGTCCAGGCGTGGGATCCGGAATAACACTTGGCTCCGGAGTTACGCTGGGTTCCGGTGATGGTGATACACCGGGCTCCGGTACATCAGTTGGAACCGGCGCTACCGTAATCTCCGGCTCGTCTGTGTCTGCGCTTTGTTCTGCTCCTGTTCTTTCTGTTCCGTCTGCAAACAATTCTGCTCCATGCACAATCCGGCTGCCCGTTCCGGCCAGGATGCCTGTCTGCGTCCCCGTGATATCGCTGTTCCCCTGCAGACACAGGATTTCACCAAGAATTACTGCAGACAGCAATATCGCTGTTTTTCTTATGTTTCTTTTCATTGTGCCGTTCCTCTTTCCCTTAAAATTCCTCCGTCCATCTCAAAAACCCGGTCACAGAGGATTCTGATATCTTCTGCATTGTGACTTGCCAGAAGAATACTTTTCCCTTCCTTTTTCAGCTCCAGAAGAATTTTACGTATCTCCTCCACTCCATGCTTATCCAGTCCGTTAAACGGCTCATCCAGAATCAGAAGATCCGGATCCTCCATGATTGCCTGAGCAATTCCCAGGCGCTGCCGCATACCCAGGGAATATTTTGCCACAGCTTTTTTCAGGTCAGGATCCAGTCCCACCTTTTTCAGCACAAGCCGAATCTGAGCGGCTGTGATCCGGCGGTTCATATCTGCCAGAATCTCCAGATTCCGAAATCCTGTCATATTAGTCAGAAAGCCCGGACTTTCAATAATCACACCCAGACTTTCCGGAAAGTCTGTATCCTTTCCGATCTCCTTTCCCTGTACCCGGATCACTCCTGAGGTCACGGGCAAAAATCCACAGATACACTTCATAAGAACTGTTTTTCCTGATCCATTATTTCCCACAATACCGCAGACCTCTCCTTTTCTCAGAATAAGATCCGCCTCCTTCAGCACACAGTCCTCTCCAAAATATTTTGTCACCTTTGCCGCCTGGATCACCGGCTCAGATCTCACTAACTCTGTCATACAGAATCCCTCCATGAACCACCATGACAAGTCCCAGAAAAACAAGAAGAAACAGCCATAGCCCCATACTGTCTGCTCCCCATTTTGCAGATCCTTCAATCCACTGGGGCGGATACAGCCACAGTGCGTTTTCAAAGTATCTGTCCCTTAATATCACACAGAAATAATAGGACACAAAAGGCAGGCCAAAAGCCAGATACACGGAGCCTGTCAGGGCTCCGCAGATTCCCCCGAAAGTACTGATGATGCCTCCCAGCATCCCGCAGCGTAAAAGAATCTCTGTAAGCTCCCACACAGAATTCCAGGGAAACCTTCCCTGTTCCTCCAAAGGGAAAAACACTGCAAAATATATAAAAAACATCAGCGTGCCTGCCAGGAATACTGCCAGAAATCCTCCCAGAGCTACTGTAAACACTTTGCTCTCCACATAAACCCGCCTCCCTGTTCTCGGAAGCGCAGATTTCAGAAAGCCGCCCTGACGTTCCAGAAGGAAAGAATCGCTCCAGGGAAGAACAGCAGCCAGAGGAAGCAGAAAAATCATTGCCTGAGATTTCAGCGCCTCTGCTTCCATATTCACAAATTTTCCTGTATCCAGAAGTCCCTCTATTTTAGGATAAGCTGCGCCAAAAACAATTCCTGCCATTACCACAGCCAGACCCATCCAGAAGCCTTTTCCCAGAAACATTCTTCTGATCTCACTGCCCATCTCAATCCTTTTCTCCTAAAAACACAAAATGATAGTATTTCATCCGTCTTCCGCAAAACCAGATCAGAACTCCAAGCAGAATCAGAAACACCACACAGGACTGCCATACTGTTGGAAGCCGGTCATATCCAAAATTATGCCTGCCATAAGAGGCGTGACTTAAAGGACTGATCCATCCGATCAGCACATTTACCCGGAACATCTCATATTCTTCAAATCCCAGAAGCACCCGAAGCACCTTCGGCTCCAGAAGGAACCCGTAAAGGCAGAACAAAAGCCCTGCCACCAGTCCACGATTTTTCCCCGGAAGAAGATTTCCTGCCAGCACAATAAAGCTCAGGCAGAGAATATAAAGAAACAGCAGGAGAATAACCTGAGCGGTACATCCGTAAGGAGTAACACTTTCCATTACCTTTACCGTAGAAGGAACATTTAAGTCCTCTCCCAGCTTAGAATAAGCCAGCATAGCCGCTGTATTGCTCCAGATATTTCCCGGATATCCCACTTTTGCACAGAGGATCATGGTAGCTCCCAGCATAAAAACCGTGTAAATCCCAGATACGGCCGCCACATAAAAAAGCTGTCCGAAAAGCCAGCGCTTTTTTGTGGTGCGGCACAGGTAATACGGGGTAATAGCGCTTAATACAGGAAGGTCGGAAAACAAAAGCAAAAGAAGTACGGAGCTTAAAAGAATTGCCGTTGTATCTCCAAAGGTCCACAAAAAAGGTTCCAGCATCTGAACCGGCGACTTATATGCCTGGATCACCGGCATAATCCGGCTGCTTAACAGAAAGCAGAGAATAAAGCCCAGCAAAAATGTCAGAATCACCTTGGGCTTTTTATAAAATCCCATAAAATTGTATCGGATCACTGCTTTGATCTGCCTCATTCTCTGCCCGTCTCCTTCTGTATTGTTTAATATCCAAGTCCCCTGTCAATTACGCTGCCGTCTATGGCATTAATGGTAAGATAACTCATGTTTGTATCATAATTTCCAAATGTCTCCGGAGCGCCCTGCACCTGCTGTTCTTCTGTATAAAAACCCTCAAAGCTTCCAAAAAAGTCCCACACCGGAACCAGAACTCCGGATTTGCTGTCTGTAGCAGGTTCATAAATCCGGCTGTAGCCAAAGGTGATCCGGTCAATATGGTAAACTCTGCCGTCTTCACTGTTTAAGGTATCTGCATTTTGTATCAGCATCATTTTTTCATAAATATCCATAATCTCGTCAAAGGATTTCAGGTTTACGCGTTCTGTTTTCACCTGTCCGATATCATACTGATTGATAAATTCCACCTGATCAATTCCATCTTCTGTCACACAAAAATCAAGTCTTTCATAGCTCCATGTTTCCATCTCACTGTCCATATCTTCCAGCGCTCCTCCATACTCCGAAGAATATGTAATGGGAATTCCATCCACTTTCCTTGTATAATGCATTATATAACCTGTATCACTGATATGAATATCCTGATTTTCCGGGCTGTTTGTCTGATAGGTGCAAAGTCCGTATTCCCAGTCTGCAAGCTCCATTCCCGGAATCTGAAGGGCCGCAACTTTTTCGTCTGTCAGAGCTTTTGCCTCCTCAAAGGATATACCAATCTCTGTTTCCATTTCTTCCTCTGCAGGAAGCGGCTCCGCCAGATGAATATCATTATCTGCGGAAAAGCTGTCATAACTGTTCCAGAAAAATAATGCATCTGCCTGTTCACTCTGTTCGTATTTTTTGTTATTTTCAATCTTTACTGACATGGGAGTACTTCCAGAGGAGTTCAGTATATAACGAAATGGAGTTCCGTCTTCTGTCACTGCTACTCCAATAAAATTATCCTCCATTATGTAGGTTCCGCCCATTCCATCATCTGCTTCAAGTCCGAACTGAGGCTTCACCTCCTCCAGTACTTTCTCTTCCGGCGCATTTTCATATTCCTGTTCCAGATTTTCAATCACCTGATAAATATCCAGATTATAATTTCCGTTTTCATCCTTTCCCCAGCCGTTGGGATCCATATTTCCTTCTGCAAGATATCCCTTCCAGGTAGTCAGCTCTTTCAGAACCTGCTGTTTTGTTCTGGTAAAATAACTGGAACTTGTATAAATCTTTGCATCCTTAAAAAAAGTGTCTGTAATGCGGTCTATTTCCTCCTGGTTAAAAGGATGCTGGCTGACTGCAATGGCAGAAGCCTTTTCTGCCTCAGGAATCTCCACCACTGCATTGGTATCAATAGTGAGCTTTCCGGTCTCATCTGTCACCGTACTCTGATAAGTTTCCGGAGCGCCTACAATATCCCGAATTGTAGTTTTATCTGTGTTCTCTGTTCCTTCTGCACCTGCCTGACCTTCAGGTATCTCTGCTGCTTCTTCGTAATTTTTTTCGGCTGCCTCTTTTCCTTTCATTTTTACAAGAGAATCCTCCGGAGTCTCTGCACATCCGGTCAGTAATACAGTACTTATCATCATCCCCAGGATCAGCGCCGGCGTTTTTCTTTTCATACGATCTCCTCTCTATGTCTGACTGTGCCGGTCCTGCCACAGTCTCCACTGGTTTTATTGTTTTACTGATATCAGAATATCACAGAGCATTCTTCCGGATATCCTCCAAAGTGTAACCATTCTGTAACCGCTGAAAAATAACAGAAGTACCTGCACCCTCCTTGCTTTTGATTATAAGCTGCGCTCCGTAAAGCCCGGCAATCTCCTTACAGAGGGCCAGTCCCAGGCCTGCCCCTCCAGAGCTTCGGGATCTGGATTTATCCACCATATAAAAGGCCTCCGTCACACGGTTCAGTTCCTCTTCAGGAATCCCCCGCCCCTGATCTTTCACTGTAATGCCCTGTTCGTCTGCATGAATAAAAATTTTTCCACCATTTTCAGAGGCTTTATACGCGTTATCCACAAGATTCACCAAAAAGCTGACCATCATATCCTGATCCATTTCCCAGGACAGATTCTCCGGAATGCACTCCGTTTCCAGATCAATGTTTTTTTCACTGAGCTTGAACTTCATCAACTGTCTTACATTGTCCAGAAGCTCCCTTACCTGGCATTTTTCAAAATCCACTGCCTGTTTTTTTTCTTCATAAAGGCCTGTCAGCTCCAGCATTTTTACAGAAAGCCTGGACAGTCTCCGACATTCGCGTCCTATATAAGTCAGGGCCTGTTCCCTTCTTCTGTCGCTTAAACGGACTGTCAGAAGCGCATCCGCATATCCGATAATGGCAGTCATCGGTGTTTTCAGTTCATGGGCAAGACTTCCCAGCATTCTTCGCTGAGTTTCATTTGTACTTGTAAGAGCTTCTATGTTTTCCTGCACTGTCATAGCCATATGATTAAAGCTTTTTGCAAGCTGTCCGATTTCATCCTTTCTGCTGTCATCAACACGTACCTGATAATTTCCCTCAGAAATAGCTGCAGCCGCGTCTTTCAGCTGAAGGAGAGGACGTATCGTATAAGAAAGACTTCTGTACAGGATGCCTCCTGTCAGAAGTAAAAGAACAAGGGTCATCATCAGTCCCTTTGCAAAAAGTCTGGCAGTACGTTCATAGATTTCCGTAATATCATTATAAAACACAACCGTATAAGGATTCCCCATATACATTTCTGAACTCATAAGAATCAGAATCTTCTTATCCTCTACTTTCTGTACAGGAATACTGTCTCCCTCTGATCTTTTGTACGTATTTTCCCACAGTTCTTTATAATTAAATTCATAAGGGCTGGAATTATAAACACATTCCCCCTTATAAAACAGAGCTCCGTTGCTTCCAAAAACCTCCCGGAAAACATTGATCAATTCCAGACGTATCACATCTGTCTCTGTATTCCCTGTATGAAAAATCAATCCTGTACTCTCCAGCCTTCTGTCCATTTCTCTTAATTTATTTGTATACTCAGTCTGCTCATTTTTCCTCCAGTCATTTACTGTCTGCTGCTGAGCTTCATACAAAAAATATATCAGTGTAGCCTGAGAAATAATCACGACCGCCAACAGCGCCTGAAGAAAAATTCTTCGAAAAAGCTTCACTCATCCACCTCCAGTCTGTATCCCACGGTAGGTATTGTTTTTATTACATTTCCCCAGCCCAGCTTTTTTCGGATACGTCCTACATGAGCGTCTACAGTACGGGTTTCTCCCTCGAATTCCATTCCCCACAGAGTTCCGAGAATCTGTTTCCTTGTAAGAGCTTTGTTTTTGTGCCTTACAAATAACAAAAGACATTCATATTCCATGGGCTTCAGGTAAACCTCCTGCCCGTCCTTTGTTACTGTCCGCTTTTCTGTATCAATTACTACATCGTAGATCTGGATCAGACTGTTTACTCTTCCGTTTCTCTCCAGAACCTTTTCTATACGCACCAACAGCTCCAGCATTTCAAAGGGCTTTACAAGGTAATCCTCAGCGCCCTCTTTCAGCCCCCGCACCTTATTCTGTACCTCGCCTCTGGCAGTTAGAAAGATCACCGGAATCCCATGAGCTTTCAGTTCAGGAAGCAGGGCAAAACCGTCCTTTCCCGGAAGCATTACGTCCAAAAGGGCGCAGTCATAATCATCCTTTTCAGAAAGACCTTTACTTGCCTCGTTCCCGTCAAAAAAAGCAGTTACCTGATATCCGGTTACCTCCAGATTCATACAGATCAGATCATTAATTGCCTCTTCGTCTTCTATTACCAGAATATGTGCACTCATATCTCTTCCTCCCTCATATCTTATGTCCTATAAATAAGCAAATATCGAATTTTACACAACAGAATCTGTAATATTCGGACATAAAAGAAATATTAAGCTCTATATGTGCATTTTACAAAGACAAATTCGTGATGATTCTGTGCAGTTTTTTCAAATTTGCGCATTTATAGTTCTGTCCTTATTATTGCACTCATTCTATCATTGTGGTGTAACTATTTTGTAAATATATGGCCAAAATACTTTTGGAAGATGAAAAACGTACAGATGAAAGCTACAGCTAAACATACTGCCCAAATCACATATAGCATCTGTGCATGCATTCATTATGTTCAAATACGCGGGCTCACCCTATCCTGGTTTTAACATATGATATAAAGAATTTATCAAATTTAATGAGGCCTTTATGAAAACGGAAAATAGATGCAGCTTTGAAATTGATTATTCTGAAATTCCCGGTGAAAAGATTCTTCCCTTTACGGTTTCCTTAAATACAGAGGAATCTGTTTTATACCCCTCTGAAGGTCAGCTCCAGAAATTCTGCTATCTTATTACAGGTGTGGGACAGGACTTGCCCCAATATGCAGATTTAAGTCATTTTCTGCTGAATATCTGCAGTACCATCACCCGGGAGGATATTTCAGAAATTACAGTTTCCATTAACGATGATCCTCAGACAATTATATGGGGAGAAAATGTAGAATTTAAGACAAAAGAAAATCCAGATCCTCCAACAGAATGTATTGGATTAAAATTTGATTTTCCTTTAAATAAAGAAATTGGTTATATGAAAATATGTTTTTCGCTGAAAAATATTTATCCTGTGGGCCCTGTTGATGTGTGCCTGTTCGGAGGAGGAACCACGGCAACAGGTCTGACAATCTGCGGGCCTGTATGCAGTGAAACAAACGAATGTGAATCGTTATTTAACCATAAGGAAACCGTCTGTGTCCCTGTTACTGTGACTCCCTTTGCCAGACCTGGGTCTGCAAGAACGATCTGCTGCGGAAAGCCTGAGATCAGCACAGAAACCTCCTGTTATGGAGAACGTACCTCCTGTTCCTTTACCGTTTCCCAGGAACTTTGTATTGAGCTTCCTATTACTTTTGGCGCGCAGGTAGAAACAGGCTCAATATCAGTACAATGTGACGGCGTTTCAAACGGTTCCTGCAGCTGTTCAGATGAAGAAATAGAGCTTCCTTCCAAAGCGCCCCTGGCTCAGAGAGAGCGGCGCTTCTTCAATCGCTAAACAGAATTTGAGAAATGTATAGCAAAACACCCGTAAATGTTATCATTTACGGGTGTTTAAACCTCCCCCTGTTGGACTCGAACCAACGAC
>NZ_HF999025.1:6123-9279 GCF_000433815.1 Blautia sp. CAG:257 | reverse complement strand
ATAATCTCAGGGAGGTTATTCAGGCTGTGGTAAAGATCATTGATAATATCATTGAGGAGCAGCGCGATACAAGTATTGAGGAGATTCTTGAAATTGTAAAAGGACCGGATTTTCCTACAGGAGCAACGATTCTCGGAACAAGAGGAATTGAGGAGGCTTATCGTACAGGCCGCGGCAAAATCCGTGTCCGCGCAGTGACAAATATTGAAACTCTTCCTAACGGAAAGTCCCGCATTATTGTTACAGAGCTTCCGTATCTGGTAAATAAGGCCCGCCTGATAGAAAAGATCGCAGAGCTTGTCCGTGACAAAAAAATCGACGGAATTACAGACCTGAACGATCATTCCAGCCGTGAAGGAATGCGTATCTGTATAGATCTGCGCAAAGATGCCAATGCAAATGTAGTTCTGAATCAGCTGTATAAGCATACACAGCTTCAGGATACCTTTGGAGTGATCATGCTCTGCCTTGTTTCAACCAATGGAAGTCTTGAGCCAAAGGTTCTCAATCTCCACGATATGCTGAAATACTATCTGGCTCATCAGGAGGATGTTGTAACAAGAAGAACTCAGTACGATCTGAATAAGGCGCAGGAAAGAGCTCATATTTTAGAGGGACTTCTGAAAGCCCTTGATAATATTGATGAAGTGATCCGTATCATTCGTGGTTCCAGAAGCGTTCAGATTGCCAGACAGGAGCTGATGGACCGTTTTGAGCTGACAGACGTACAGGCTCAGGCCATTGTTGATATGCGTCTTCGTGCGCTTACCGGTCTGGAAAGAGAGAAACTGGAAACAGAATACGCAGAATTAATGGAAAAAATCCGCAAATTAAAGGCAATTCTTGAAGACAGAAATCTTCTTCTTCGCGTGATCCGTGAGGAAATGCTGGAGATTTCCGATAAATATGGTGATGACAGAAGAACCTCTATTGGTTTTGATGCCTTTGATATTTCCATGGAGGACATGATTCCCCGGGAAAATACTGTGATCACTATGACAAAACTGGGTTATATCAAGCGTATGACAGTGGATAATTTCCGCAGCCAGAACAGAGGCGGCAAGGGAATTAAGGGCATGCAGACTCTTGATGATGACTATATTGAAGAACTGATGATGACAACCACTCATCATTATGTGATGTTTTTTACCAATACAGGACGTGTTTACCGTCTGAAGGCTTATGAAATTCCGGAGGCCAGCAGAACTGCCAGGGGCACGGCGATCATCAATCTCCTTCAGCTTATGCCGGGAGAGCGGATTACTGCGGTTATTCCTATCAACAAGTTTGAAGAGGATCAGTATCTGATGATGGCTACCCGTAAGGGACTGGTGAAGAAAACTCCGATCCGGGATTATGCAAATGTACGTAAAATTGGCCTTGCGGCAATTTCACTGCGTGATGATGACGAGCTGATTGAAGTAAAGGTAACAAACAATAAAAAAGATATTATCCTTGTTACCAAGGATGGTCAGTGCATTCGCTTTAAAGAAACAGATGTGAGAACAACAGGCCGTGTTTCCATGGGTGTAAGAGGAATCAATCTTATGGATGGCGATGAGGTTGTTGGTATGCAGCTGAATTCTCAGGGATATTATCTGCTGGTTGTATCTGAGAACGGTATGGGCAAACGTACCTCCATCAGTGAATTCACCTGCCAGAACAGAGGCGGTAAGGGTGTAAAATGCTATAAGATCACCGAAAAAACAGGAAATGTGATCGGAGCAAAAGCTGTTAATGAAGAAAATGAGATTATGATGATCACAACAGAAGGTATTATTATCCGTCTGCAGTGTTCTGATATTTCTATTCTTGGAAGAATCACATCAGGAGTAAAACTGATTAATCTTTCTGACGGTGTGACAGTGGCAAGCTTTGCCAAAGTCAGAGAAAAGGAAGAAGAAAAAGTTCTGGATAAAGCAGACGGCGGACAGTCAGAAGCAGTTGAAACAGAAAACCAGGAGACAGGTACAGAGGAATAAAGAGGTAAAGAGCAGTTATGGTACAACAGGTAAAGTCTTCTAACAACAAAAAACGCAGACCTGCAGGCAAAAACTCCAGAAACAGGAAATCCTCAGCTTCTTCCAGAAGAAAGAAAACGAATATCAATATAAAAATGATTGCAGGGGCCGCAGTGCTGGCGGTCCTGGTGATCGTTCTTGTTTTTGCGGTAAAAAGCTGCGGGGTCAGCAATAAGACGCCTGAGAAGGTGGTAAAAACTCTGGTCAAATCCTATGTGGACGGAGATGAACGGAAGATTAAAAAATGCTATGGAGTAAAAAAAGCAGATAAAAATCTTGAAAAAGAAATCTCTGCCACAATTAAATACTTTGAAGTACACAAGCCAAAAAAAGTAGAAATAAATGCCTGTGATACAATTTACAAAAATGGCAAGAATGCTTATGTATATATCACATACAGTCTGATTCTGGAGGATGGACAGTCCTATCCCTGCATCAGTACTTATATGACTCAGAAGAATGAAAAGGGAAAGTACAGCATTCTTACACCTTCTGATATTACAGACGATATGAAAAAAGAAGCGGCTGCCAGATATGCGTCATTTATGGAAACAGATCCTTATAAGGAATATGTGACAGCATATGATACTTTTTCAAAAAAGAATCCGGGATATGAGGAAAAACTGGCTACAAAACTGAATTAATATTTCTGTAGTGGAGGAAAGCTTTTGAAATGAAAAGAATTATAATGATGGTGCTGCGCAATCTGCCGTTTATTCCAATGGCATGGTTTAAGCTGTGCTGGTATGCGTCTCATGTGGACAATTATACAGAAGGGGAACGGTATGCCCTTCTTAAAATGATTGACAGACGTGCGAATAAAGGCGGAAATATTACCATTGATGCCCATGGCGTGGAGAATATTCCTGAGGAAAGCGGGTTTATTTTTTATCCCAATCATCAGGGCATGTATGATGTTCTTGCAATCATGGCGCCGTGTCCGGTTCCCTTTTCTGTGGTTGCAAAAAAAGAAGTAGGGGAAGTTCCGTTTTTAAAGCAGGTATTTGCCTGTATGAAAGCCTTTTTGATCGACAGAGAGGATATCAGACAGTCCATGCAGGTCATTATCAATGTGACCAGAGAAGTAAAAAATGGCCGTAATTATCTGATCTTTCCGGAAGGAACAAGGAGTAAG
>NZ_HF999025.1:0-5963 GCF_000433815.1 Blautia sp. CAG:257 | reverse complement strand
CGATCACTGTACAGGTGCATTTTCTGAAACCGATGGAATATGAAGAATATAAGGATATGAAATCAACAGAAATTGCAGCAGAAGTAAAGCGAAGAATAGAAGAAACAATAAAAGCAAACGGCGGATGGGACTGAAATGATGGCTGGAGTAGTATGAAAATGAAAAAAACAAAAAATATAGAGAGATTTAAGTTTTATGGCGGGTATACAGTCTTATTTACGATTTGTATGATATGTACGTCATTATATTTTATTTATAATAAATCAACATTTATATGGTCAGTTGATGGAATAAGCCAGCACTATAATGCGCTGGCTTATTATGGTGAATATTTACGGGATATTTTATGGAATTTATTTGAAAAGCATAGTATTATCATTCCCACTTACGATTTTTCTATTGGATATGGAGCGGATGTTTTAAATACATTACATTATTATGTTATTGGAGACCCGCTGAATCTTTTGGCTGTATTTGTGCCTAAAGAGCATACGGAAATCTTATTTCATGTTCTTGTAATTCTTAGAATCTATCTTGCCGGAATTACTTTTTCTGTCTTTGCCAGAAGCCGTGGAAACAGATCATCTGCGGTTCTGGCTGGAGTGCCGATTTATCTTTTTTCGGAATACGTGCTGTATTTTTTCTGCAAACATCCATTTTTTTTAAATCCATTGATATATTTTCCGTTGATTCTTTTAGGCGTAGACAGGATTTATCGTAAAAAAGGACCGGGGATATATATTGTTGCCCTGATTATTAGTGCGTGCAGCAATTTCTATTTCTTTTATATGCTGGGAATTTTGACAGTAATCTATGCGGTTTTTCAATATTTTGGTTTTTATCATTCCATTCAATGGAAAACAGTGTTTCGATTTTTGTTGAAATTTGGACTGTATACGATTTTGGCTATATGTGCAGCCGGGGTTTTTCTATTGCCTTCTCTGGGGCTTCTGTTCCAGACAGGAAGGATGTCTAATGAAACTACAGTACCTTTGTTATATGGGATTAAATATTATGCACGCTTTTTTTCCGGATTTATCAGTATGGACAGTCCGGGACACCAGACTTTTCTTGGGTATACGGTTATTGCTTTTCCGGCTGTGATTCTGTTGTTTGCAACTAAAGGGGAAAAGCTTTTAAAAACAGGATTTGTTTTACTTACAGGATTTTTGTGTATTCCTTTTATAGCTCATGTATTTAATGGTATGTCTTATGTGACAAACAGATGGGCATTTGGATATACGATGCTTGTGGCGTACATAGTAGTAAAGATGTATCCGGTATTCCTAAAGCTTTGCATCAGACAAAAAATAATTTTGATTGTGTTTACTGTACTTGAGCTTCTGGCATGTATGGCAGGAATAGCGGGAAAATATCTGGTAGGCGAAGAAACTAAGCTTAAGGTTATGATAATTCTTTTGTTTTTGCTGATACTGTTTGTGGCTGTGCTTTGTATGAGTAAGAAGCAAAAAAATCCAGGCAAAATTTTTTTTACTTTTGTTATGTGCATGAATGTTGGGTGTGTTCTCATTAATGCGCTTGATGTCAGGACGAGAGAAGCTGATGCAAATAGATTTATCCAACAGGGGAGTGCGCAAAGACAATTGGAAAATATTCCTTCTGCAGAACTGGGGGAATTTTCAGAGGAAAAAAATTCCTGGCGTTATGATGAGGAAGGAACCGGAGAAATAAAAAACTCTACATTACAGACAGGACTGTATGGGACATCTTTTTATTTCAGCATGGCGAATCCATATGTGGCAGAATATCAAAGTTCATTATACTGGAATAATACCCAGGAGCAAAGTTATCGTGGGGCAGATAAAAGAAGTGCGTTGGAGATTCTGGGAGGAGTGAAATATTTTGTCACTCCAAAAGAAAGGAAAGGACCTGGTGCTTATCAGGAAAAGAAAAATTATGTAGCAGGCGAAAAAGAATTTACTATATGGGACAGTGGGAAAAAACTACCATTTGTATTTGCATACGATAAATATATTGGCAGAAATGAATTTGAACAGTTAAATATAGAACAAAAGCAGCAGGCCCTGATGGAAGCGGTAGTATTGGAGCGGGATAAAGATATTGGTGATTGGGATAAAGAGTATATTGTTTCAAATGATGCGAAAGAACCGGAAACAATATGGACTTCCAGAGGAAAAATCAAATTAGAAGAAAACATGATCCAAGTACAGGAACGAGGGGCAACGCTGAACATTCAGACAGATATTCAGTACGAGGGTGAAGTATATTTAATTTTTGAGGGGCTTGAGTATGAGGACGAAGCTTCCAGTGGTATTTCCAGAACGAAATCCAAAATTACAATTAATATTACTCAGAACAAAATAAAAAAGAAAATAGTTTTTAATAATGCAAACGAATTCGCGGAAAATAATGGAAAAAATAATTTTCTGTGTAATTTAGAGATGAATGAGCCTGGAAAAAAAGAAATAGAGATAAAGTTTCCGTATACCGGAACCTATCGCTTTAAAAATATCAGAGTTGTTGTTCAGCCTGTGGAGAAAATAATAAAAAATGCAGAGAACTTAGAGAAGGGTGTTGATGGATGGGTCTGTGCAGATGGGAATGAGGTAAAAGCTTCTCTGGAGTTAGAAGAGCCGCGTCTGGTATGTCTGGCTGTACCTTTTGACAAAGGCTGGACTGCTGTTGTAGATGGAAAAAAGGCTGAACTTATGCAGGCCAATATAATGTATATGGCATTGCCGTTAGAAGAGGGAAAACATGAGATAGAACTTCATTATTCCAATCCGTTTATTTGCACAGGTGCAATCATTTCTGTCATTGGTATACTGGGGGCAGTGATATGTATAACAGGAAATTATGTAAAGAGACGAAGAAAATAGTTTCTGAAAACAGATGAAGTGTAAAGCTGTTGCCTTGTTGAAAATACAAATGAAAAAAGGTGACATTTCTCCTGCAAGAGGGGGGATGTCACCTTTTTGGACATCAGAAGAACTTAGATGTATGAACAGTTTTGGGAGCTTCGGCATTGTTTTGGTCTTGTAAATGTTTACATTTGTTTTTTCAGCTTTCGGAAATCTCTGAGAGCATTCCAGCCGATTTTTATAATTTTTTTTATGTTAATAGAATTTACGCCTCCCTGTCTGGGTTTAAAAGAAATTTCCCGGAAGCATAATTTTTCATGATAGTAGGCAAAATATGTAGTCATCATAATGTTGGGGAGATTATAATTTTTGGGAAGCTTTTTTATATATTTCTTAACCAGTCCGGATTTCATAAGCCGAAAGGGGGCGTTTGCATCAGGGACTTTTACTCCAAAAATAATCCGAAGCAGTAAACAGACAGTGTTTTCCACAAATTTACGGGCTTTTCCATCGCCCCTGATTGTTCGTTTGCCGATTACTGCATCGTAATCTTTTCTCAGATTCCAGAATTCTTCAAATTCACCGGGGTCCGTCTGCCCATCCGCGTCAGTCTGAAAAACATAGTCAGCGCCCATTTCCACAGCATAGTTATATCCGTAAAGAACCGAAGAACCGTGTCCTCCGTTTTTCTTTGTCAGAGGTTTCAGAAGGGGCATGGATTCTGAAAGTCTGCACAGAATCTTCCAGGTGTCGTCAGTGCTTCCGTCGTTGACAACAACCATTTTTGAGGCTCCGCCGCCGCTATGTTTTTCAATAATGGGATACCATTGCTGAATGGTTTTTTGAATGTTGGCCTCTTCGTTGTAGGCGGGAATTACAATATATAATTTATCCATAAATAGATGTCTCCTTTGATAGTTTTAGGTATGGTTCTGTAAATGAGAAAATTTGAAAAAGTATACAAAATTCTCACGGATCTGTCTTTATAAGATTCACATATAGAGCTTAAATTTCTTTTATGTTCGTATATCATGGATCCTATTGTGCAGAATTCGATGCTTGTTCATTTATAGCAAAGTTCTGTTTTATATACATTTGAATATGATTTTGTTCATATATCATTTGGTAATGATCTGACAGATATTGAAGAATTTCCCGGTTTTTTATTCCGTAGGGGAAAATCTGCCTTTTTTCAGCATTCTGGTAAGAAAGAATGATGATATCGTTTTTGCCGCTCAGTATAGATTGCACCTGCGCGTTGACTGCGTCCGGAAAGGTCTGGTAGCTGATAGCAGGGATGTAAAAAAACTTATCTTCCGGAATTACATTAAATTTATTATAAAACATAGACTTGTTATTAACTGTAAGTACTGTTTTTCTGTCAGAATAATATTTATGATAAATGTCTGCCATGTTGTTTGCGATCTGCGAAATCTTTGGTATGTTTGTCAGAGAAAAAAGCTTTACAGGCATCTGGAGGTTGACACAGACTGTAAAAGTAAAAAGTCCTGCGATGAGAAGCTTCCTGTGACAAAACAGTTTCTCTGAAAATAAAGCGGCCTTTTCCGTTAAAAATAAGACGGCGGGCAGAAAAAAAGGAATCAGATATTCATAGTAATGCCCGTAGTTTCTGCCGGACAGCGAAACAGAAAATGCAGAGAGCAGCAGGGATACAGCATACATTGCCCGGAAGCTTCGTGAAAACTGTGCGGATCTTATTACAATGATCAGAGAGATAAGACATCCAAGAAGCATACAGAAACCTCTGATATTTGTAAAAAGCTGAAAAAAATTTTCGACAGAAGAACCGTTTGAGGAATACTGCAGATTAAAAAACAAAGACTGCTGTATCATTGGCTTCAGACTGTGGGTATTCAGGCAATAAATAATGACTGGCAGAATTCCTGTACATACTCCGAGACTTCCGGAAACTGCATTCAGAAGAATGGATTTATACTTTTTATAAAAAATCAGTCTTAGAAGGAGGATAATGGCAATTCCTCCCCACATTGCAGCCATATTAAGCCGAAGACTCAGAGCAATTCCGGCACATATTCCATGAAAAAACATGAAAAGCGGAGGATGATCAATAATCTTTCTTTTATAATATTTGATAATAAGAAAAACAGACAGAAACTGAAAAGTCAGTCCATAGGTCTCAACGAAATTCCCTCCCTGGTAGGTGAAAAAATTAAGTATAAGTAAAAGCATGAGGCCCACAGAAAGGCTTTTGCATATTTCGGAAACCCGGTTTCCTGAAATTAAGTCTGTAATTTTAAATAAAAGAATTACATTGATGATCATAAATGCGCATTCAATAATAAAAATCCCAATCGTTGTTTTGGAACTGAGACAGGCTCCGAGATAATTAAAGAAATAGACATACCATCCTTTGTGATCAAAGAGATCACGATATGGGACTTTACCTGACAGCATACTGCGCCCTATTGTAAAAAAGACGGAGCTGTCTGTGCCCATGCTGTTGACAACAGGAGAAGAGCCTGCGCTGAAAAGCATAATACATATGGTATAAAGTGCTCCAAGCAGGTAACGAGAGGAATGTCTGAAAATCGAAGTTCTTTTTAGGAAAATGGAATCAGTTGCATAAGAGCTTTTCATGGGAAACCTCCGAATAAATAATATAGCAGAAACAAAATATAACAGAAAAACGTGGGTGTGGAAGCAGTAAATAAGATTTCTGCATGGATATATTTTATCACAGGAAAGGAGAAAAGTAGAGAGGTAAGTATGGTAATCATGGAAAAAGAATAGAAAAGTAAAGAATGAAATAAGATCTATGAACAAAATAATACAAAATAATTTGAATTTTTTATAAAAAACAGGTTGACAATATGAAATACCTTCTGTATAATTAACAATGCATTTCAGATATAAATGCCTTCAAATTGCATAAGAAATTATGAGTTCGGAGTCTGGAGAAGTACTCAAGAGGCCGAAGAGGTGCCCCTGCTAAGGGTATAGGTCGGGTAACCGGCGCGAGGGTTCAAATCCCTCCTTCTCCGTTTTGTTTTTTGAAGAAATAAAAAACTTCAAAAAATTAAAAAAACTTGTTGACAACCGCTTGAAGATGTGGTAAAGTAAACAAGCTGTCAGCGAGAG
>NZ_HF999024.1:0-16465 GCF_000433815.1 Blautia sp. CAG:257 | reverse complement strand
GCTTTTTTGCCAAATTTAAGGCTTTTTTAGTGCCTTCTCTACTTGTTTTGATGCAAACGAGAGTTAATTATCAAGGAAGTTCACATAAATACAAATGGTATCACTGTACCTATGGCACAGGGGGATTTTGCAGGATATCAGCAGATGTTAAATAATATCAATGCAGCAGGAGTAAGGGGACAGTCCGTATTCCAGAGGTTCGGTGGAAGCCTGAGAGAAGCATTTTCTACTTTTACTATGGCAGATATGCTTCAGGACGGTATTTATAAAATCATAGATGCAGGAAAGCAGGGACTTGAAACTGTCAAAGAGTTTAATGATCTGAAAACAGATCTTGCTATGGCTACTGGTGAGGGGAAAGCTTATGTAAATGACCTGATGAAAAGTTACAATGATCTGGGACAGGAGTTAGGCTCTGTTACCTCAGAGGTAGCATCTTCTGCGGATAGTTGGCTGAGACAGGGACGTACTATGGCTGAAACAAATCAGCTTATTCAGGATAGTATGGTGTTAAGCAAAGATGCACAGATGGATTCTGAACAGGCTTCAAAAGTGTTGACTGCTACCTTGAATGGTTTTCAGATGAGCGCAGATCAGGCAGGACATATCAATGATGTATTGACAAGCATTGACCTTCAGTCTGCTTCTGATGCCGGGGGAATTGGTGAAGCTCTTTCCAGAACTGCATCTATGGCAAATAATGCAGGAGTATCATTAGAGAAAACTGCTGCAATGATAGCGACCATTAAAGATGTGACACAGCAGAGTGATGAAACAATAGGTACATCTGTTAAGTCAATACTGTCACGAATGAATAACATTAAAGTTGGTAAGTTTGTAGATGATGAGACAGGCGAACCTTTAAATGATGTGGAAAAGGTTCTTGATAAAGTCGGAATCAGTATGCGTGATATTAACGGACAGTTTCAGGATTCCGAGCTTACGATAGATAGTATTGCTGAAAAATGGAGTACGTTTGACAAGAATACACAAAAAGCAATTAGTACCGCTGTAGCAGGAACCAGACAGATTAACAGTTTTATGGCTATGATGGATAACTGGGACAAGGTTCAGTCCCTTACAGATGCAGCTTTTAATTCAGACGGTACAGCACAGAAAAAGTTTGAAGAAAACTATATGACTTCTTTGGAAGCTAAGACAAATGCCCTAAAAGCAAGTATGGAGAATCTGGCTACTACAGTAGTATCGGACGATATGTATGCAGGATTCCTTGACGGGGCAAAAGCAGTAACCGATTTTGTAGCCCAGACGGATTTACTTCAGGCATCCCTTGCAGGACTGGGAGCAGCAGGCGGAGCTTTTGCCCTGAACTGGATTGGTGACATGATACAGGGATTCAGTGATCTTTCCTCTGCAATGGATATTGTAAAGGCTACGAATATCACAGATGATGCTTTTGAAGGTCTGTTAAATCTGACACAGGGATTATCAGAATCACAAACAAAACTTGTGTTATCCTCAAAGGCTTTATCGGATGCTCAGAGAATTGCAATCCTTATGGGACAGGGAATGTCACAGGCAGAAGCACAGTCAGCAGTAGCAGCTATGGGACTTGCATCTGCACAGGGAGCAGCTACCGCATCCACGGTGACGTTATCTGGTGCATTAAAAGGATTATGGGCTACACTGGCTGCAAATCCCCTGATTTTGATTGCTGCCGGGGTAACTGCTGCCGTTGCTGCTGTTTCTGCATACAATCATTCCATTGAGGAAGCGGTATCTTCTGCAAGGGAATCCGGGAACGCATGGGAAGAAAGTCATAGTTCTTTACAGGATAACGTAACTAAGATTGAAGAACTTCGTGCAGCTTTAGAATCTGGTACTTTATCCGAACAGGAAGCGGCACAGGCAAAAAGTGAATTGTTATCCATACAGGAATCCTTATCAGAATCCTATGGAAATCAGGTGGAAGGGATTGACCTTTTAAATGGTTCCTTAACAGAGCAGCTTGCTTTACTGGATAAAGTTGCTCAGAAAGAAGCAGAAACTTTTAAGAATGAGAATAAAAAGGGGATTGACAAAGCCCGGACAGAAATGGAGAAAGACCGCCATACGTATTTAGGGCAGTTTACAGAGGATGGTTCTGAACAGTCAAAAGCAATCAAAAAATCAGTGGAAAAGCTACAGGATGCGTATGGTAAGGAAGTTATCAAGCTGTCAGAGGGCATGGAAGGAACCGGGGCAATCCGGATTGATGTGGATGCAGATGCGTCTACTGCAAAAGAAGCCCTGAATGATTTTATGTCAGAAATGGACAGCATCCAGAAACAATACGGGGAATCAGATGTTATCTCTTCTATGATAGACCGTGCTTCTGGTGGCTTAACAGAAGTAAAAGGGGTTCTGGATGAATATCAGGATCTCTACCAACAGGCACAGAAAGCAGAGCTTCTTTCGGATGACCGTCTATTTAAAGCAGACGGGAAGAAACAGACAGCTTCGAAATGGCTGTCCGATTATGCAAAGTCCATAGAAGCTTACAACAAAGCAGTATCAGAAGGGGATAGTACTGCAATCACACAGGCAAAAGCGCAGTTTGACGAGATAGATTCTGCCATGTCAGGGCTTGCAGAGGATAAAATGTCCGCCTATGCCGACCAGATCGAAGAAGTACGGTCACAGTTAAATGAAACAGCCATTGCTACGGATAAATTTAATAAAGCGGTAAAAGGTCAGGATTCTTCTGAGTTTGGAAAAGGTGTTTCCAAAACAGCAACAGCTTTAAAAGAGCTTTCTTTATCCGATACAGATTTTAAGTATGCATTTGAGACAGATGGAATACAGGACGGGGAAGAAGCGGTACAGTCTATGGTTCAGGCTGCCATTGATTGTGGTGTGATCTCAGATACCTCCGCAAGTTCAGTAAATAATCTGGTGTCTATGCTTGTGCAGTTAGGAGTGATATCCAGTAGTACAGGTTCACAGGTAGATGCTGCATCTGATGCAGTAGCCGGACTGTCTGCGGAAGCAGAAGCTGCGAACAGTGCATTATCCGGTATTCAGGCAGCAACTTCTTTATTGACTTCCCAGAGTGCAGGAAAATCTATATCTGTCGATGATTTTAATTCTGAGGAATTAAAGGATTATACGTCAGCCCTTGAATATCATAACGGGGTATTACAGTTAAATGCAGATAAAGTCAGGGAACTTCAGAAAGCAAAAGCAGAGGAAGCAATACAGACCAATGATAACCTGAAGCTTGAGAAGCAGTCCCAGTACATGCAGAATATTGCAGAGATTGAAGCGTTACAGGATTCATTAAGGGGTCTGTCGGATGCAAAAGGGGAACAGGCAGAAACCATACAGTCAAGTATTGATGCGCTTCTTACAGAGAATGATTCCATTGTAAACCAGTGTTCGCAGCTTGATCTGTTATCTGCATCCCTGAGAGAAGCTACAGGGGCATACCAGAACTGGCTTGACAAACAGAATACTTCAGAATCCGGGGATATGTTTGATGATGCACTGGGAGCCATGCAGCATATTGATGAGACTACACAGAACACAGATTCGGAGTATTATGGACGTATTGGACGGGAATCCTATCAGGCAGCAGTGGAGTTTATCATACCGGAATCCGTAGATGGACAAAATGCAGAAGCCGTACAATCCTATATGGATTCCATCGAACATTATTTTACCCATGATGCAGACGGGAACCGGATGGGGCTTGATGTTGCGGAGTTCTGCCAGAGTGCAGTGGATCAGGGATTAATGACCATTGATGAAGCAAGCGGTCAATACCAGATTGCAGGACAGACAACCATGCAGGATTTTGTAGACGGTTTGAACCTGTCCATGCCTATGATTCAGGCATTTTTCGGAGAAATGGAAGAGTTTGGAGGTCAGTTTTCATGGGCGGATGAAGCAATCAAGACCTTTGGTGATCTGGGTATGGCAGCAGGAGAAGCAAAAGCAAGGATTGAAGAAGCTTCCGGCGGTACTGGTATGGATATTCAGATTGATGTGTCAGATATCGAGACAACAGAAGGTAAGATTTCTACCCTGGAACATACCATTTCCCAGATGCAGGAGTATAAAGGGACAGTAGGGCTTGATGCTTCACAGGTAGAGGATGCCAATACCATTATCCAGTATTGCATCACCCAGAAACAAATGTTGGAAGCTCCGGCGGTTATGTCGGTAGATACTTCTCAGGTAAGCGGAGAGATCGGCAATGCAATCTCATTATTGCAGCAGTTTCAGCAGACACAAGATACTATGGAATTACAGGCTGCTATTGGTGCGGATACTTCTGAAGCAGAAGGGAAACTGAATGGTCTGGTAGGGGAAATACAGGCATTATCCCCGGAAGTAAAAGCAAAACTGGGAATTGACGGTACTTCAGTAGCAAGTATTCAGGCATCTATACAGGGACTTACCCCTGAAGTGATGGTAAAAGCAGGAATAGATTCTTCTGAAGTGGATGCTTATGCAGCGCAGGATAAGAAGTCCGGCGGTACAGTCAAATGGAAAAATGATACTGCAACTGTAGACGCATGGGCAGCAGAAAACCATACTTCCAATGGTACTGTAATCTGGGGCAATAATACAGCATCAGTTAAAACGAGTTTTTCTGCTGAAGGTGTTGTTCATTGGACGAATACCACTCCTCCCTCTGGTGGCGGTAATAGTGTGAACGGTACGGCTCACGCAAGCGGTACAGCCCATTATCCGCATTTAGTAGGTCATGCCAATGCAAAAGGAAACTGGGGAGTGAAAACATCTGGAACGACACTGGTCGGAGAACTGGGACGGGAGATTGTAGTAGACCCTTCTTCCGGTACATGGCATACTGTAGGGGATAACGGAGCAGAGTTTGTCCATATCCCAAAGGGCAGTATTGTATTCAATCATCTTCAGACGGAAGCACTTCTTGAAAGAGGTTTTGTTACTGGCAGAGGAATGGCAAAAGCTTCCGGTTCTGCAATGGTTACTGGTGGTATTTCTATTGGACAGGCGAATCTTGCTTCCGGCAACAAACCATCTTCCAACAATTCTACACATTCCAATACCACTTCCTACAATAACAATACAGGCGCAGTCAACAGTAACACAAAAGCTACCAATGACAATACTAAAGCAGCTAAGAAATCCACACAGGTATTTGACTGGGTTGAACGCAGGTTGAAATACTTTGCCGACAAAACAAAAGCGATTGCTGACAGCATCAATGATTATATTTCATCCTCACAGAAAAAGAGTCTGTTACAAAAACAGATCTATGCTACCAACAGTGAAATGCATGTCAATTACCGGGCTGCAAGAGCGTATTACAGCAAAGCCCAGTCACTAGGACTAAGCTCAAAAACCAGAAAGCTGATTGAAGAAGGAAGATATACTCTTGATGATATCGATACTTCTACAGAATCCGGTAAGGCTCACTATGACAAAGTGCAGAAGTATATGAATTACTATGATGAATATACCAAATGCATTGATGCAGTGCGTGAGCTGAGAAATGAACAGGTTGAGCTGTATGCTCAGTGGGCGGCTATTCCAACCGAAGAAGCAGAGAAGAAAATTGACAAGCTGACACAGAGCTATAATGGACTTGCTGCGATTCAGGCACGTTTGGAAACCGCAGGTATGGGAGGTTCCGCACAGTCTCTTCTGATGAAACAGCTTGATAATACCATGCGCTATGCAAATAATAACAAAAAGAAAACGGATGCGGAATTTAATAAACAGAAAGACAGACTCCACAGTATCCAAAATAAGGAAGATAAAACCAAGAAAGTCGCAGATGCAGACAAGAAATCTTTAAATAGTGCTACAAGTGCATTGAAAAAAGGTGCATCCTTAACAGAAGCAGAGAAAAAACGTGTAAACTCCGGTTTAAGTCTCAGCACAAAAGGACTGAAAGGTAAAAAGAAAACACTTGTTGAAAAATATAATGCTGCTTTAAAAAAGAGTAATTCTTCTAAGAAAGCTTATCAAAATGCCGTTTCTTATGGAAAGGGTGTCCGTGAGGATTATACTGCTGCCAAGGATGCAAAGCATACCAATGACACAATCTATCTGGAATACAAGAAAAACTGGGAAGCTGCAAAGAAAGCATATGATAAGGGTGATCCTCTTTCCTATCAGAATTATCTGGTCGATCAGGAGCTTGCTCTTCTGAAACAGCAGAATGATGCAAAGAATACCGCTTACCGTAAGGCAAACCAGAATACCCAGACTGCTACCAAGCGTAAAGATAACTATAAATCGAAACTGGATTCTGTAAAGAAGAAAGGGAAATCCTATAGTAAGAAGTATGCAAAGTATCTGACCGCAGAGCAGGAAAAACAGCTTGCAGCAGGTAAAAAGATCAATACGGACAATATCAAAAATGCAAACGTGAAAAAGATCATTGATCAGTATAACATTGACCTTCAGAACGCTATGAATAGTTACACTGCTGCCACTCAACAGTTGACTGCTGCACAGGAAGCCGAAGCGGAAGCTGCTGCAAATGCGGCTCAGTCTCAGGCAGAATATGCACAGGCACAGGTAGAAGCTGAGAAAACAAAATTTGATAATATCAAGAAATACTATGAACAGCGGATTGAATATCAGGAATCATGGAATAAGCTTTATGACAAACAGCGTGAGTACGACAAGACCCACGGTGACTACACTACTTCTGAGAGCTTTGACAAGCCGATCAATGAGATAAATAAAGCACAGAGACATCAGGAGGAAGCTGCCAAAAAGCTACAGGAACAGCTTAATAAAGCAGTAAAAGCAGGAACCATTAAGGAGTATTCGGATGAATGGCTTGAAATGAAATCTGAGATTGTGGATGCTCAGACAGCCGTTCAGGACTACGAGAATCAAATGGAACAGCTCAAACAGGAACAGATTCTTGTACAGTACGAAGAAATGTTTGACCGAGCCATTGAGAAAGCTGAGAAGTTTAAGGACAAAATCGAAGCAATCAACAGTCTTATTACCGAAGAAATGATGTATGACTATGAAACCGGACATCTTACAGAGTTTGGTGCATTATCTATTGTCCTGAATGCAAAACAGCTTGATACCTCTCTTACTACTTTAAAGGATTATGTGAAGAAGCGTCAGCAGATCATGGATGATTTTAAGGCAGATAAGTTCGGGGAAGAAACCTATGATAAACTCATGGCTGAGAATGATGCCAGTCTGCAAGGTGCGTTGAAAGATGCACAGGCTTATCAGCAGGCAATTATTGGTATCATCAAAGATCAGGCACAGGCGGAACAGGATGCATTGTTTAAGGTTATTGATGCCAGAAAAGATGCACTGAAGAAAAAGAAAGATTACTATGATTATGATAAGACAATTAAAAATAAATCCAAAGAAATCAATCTGTTAAAACAGCAGATAGCTGCATTAGACGGGGTAACTGACGCACAGTCCAGAGCTGAAAAGGCAAGACTCGAAGCAGAGCTTGCAGAGAAACAGGAAGATTTTGACGATACAGTCAGAGATCATGTATACGAATTACAGGTAGATGGACTGGACGATCTCAAAGACCAGTTATCAGAGGACTTCGAGAAATGGTCACATGAACTGAGTGCAAACCTTGATAAAATGTCACAGGCTATTGCGGACGCTGTAGCAAACGTGGGAGGTAATACTGCGGATGCTCTTAATTCGATTGCAAAGATTCTGGAACAGTTTGGAATCAATGCAGGAGATATGGGTATTACTCAAGGTGATCTTGATGTGTCCAAGGGGGAAAGTAATCAGAAAAGTTCTGTACCCCCTATTGATGATAGTAATATTGTACGTCTTAATCATGTAGGTGGTCAGATTATGATTACTGAAAATGGTATAAGTACCCCAATGAGCGTATACGATGGTATGATTCCTAATGATATAACCGAAATGTTGATAAACATGTCTATGGAAAATCAGAGATTCCCACTGTCTGAACTGAAAATGCCAGAAATAAAGGTAACAGGTGGGGGAAATATTTATAACACTAATAATGCTCCAATGATAAGTGTGGAGGTTCAGGGAGATTTAACAAAATCAACGTTACCTGATCTTCAGACAATTCTAAAGAAAGCCAATACATATACACAAAATGAAATTCGTAAAAATATGAAAAGATTCGGATGATAACCGAACTTATTTATCAGGACACTACTCTTTCATCGGAGTAGTGTCTTTTCTCTAAATAATAATACAAAATTTAGCATTAGTAAATATACACAAAAATATAATGATAATCATGCATAAAACGATAATAATTTGTGCATGTTGCACAATCAAATCCCAATGAAACTGATATTTTATATGATGCCCCAAATAAGAGGAAAATATATCTATGTATAGATAAATCCATATACAGGGGATGAGATAAGAGAGTACGTGTTGATGAATAATATCGGATAATATAGGATTGCACCTGGTAAACTAGATAGTTGAGGAATAAAAAGATTCCCTGAAGCCTACGATAACTTCAGGGAACTTTCTCTTATTTTGGAAATATATCAACTTTTTGCGTTCTTAAATAAATGTTGATTTTGGTGATATTTCAATGCCTGTTTATGTTGTTTCTGTACACCATTTTTTTCACTCTGTACACCATTTATACACCATTTTTTCAGAAATACGCCATTGATACGCCATTTATACCGTTCTTATGTAAACTAAAAGTGTGATTTCACAAAATGGTCAGACCGCCGAAAAACCTTTATATACTTTTAAAATCCGGCGTCCCCATAAGGTCGTAGGGGGTGCTTTGATACACGTAATAATTCAGCCAGTTTGTGTACAGGTTGTTTGCATGAGCACGCCACATAAGGAGAGGTTTGTTGGTGGGATCGTTATCTTTGTAATAATTCCGGGGAAGTTCAATGGGAAGCCCCTTATCGGTATCCCGCTTATATTCTCCGTCCAGGGTAATGCGGTCGTATTCCGGATGACCCATAACAAAGATTCGGCGTCCGCCTTCTGCCATTGCAAGAAACAGTCCGGCCTCCTCGGATTCAGCCAGAATTGTAATTTCTTTACATGCGCGAATATCCTCAATGGGAACTTCGGTATGCCTGGAATGTGGAGCCAGAAACATATCGTCAAAGCCCCTCACAAGAGGAATTTTGCGGTTCAGAACCCTGTGCCAGAAAAGACCAAACATTTTCTGGTCAAGTTTTTTCTTCTGAAGGCCGTAAAAATGATAAAGACCTGCCTGAGCAGCCCAGCAGAGAAAAATGGTGGAAGTGACGTGGGTTTCTGTCCAGTCCATGATCTCTGTAAGCTCGTTCCAGTAATCCACTTCCTCAAAAGCCATCTGTTCCACAGGCGCGCCGGTGATGATCATACCGTCAAAGCGCAGGTCTTTCAGCTCGGAAAAGGTCTGATAGAACTTATTCAGATGACTGAGAGAGGTGTTTTTTGCCACATGGCTTTCCACAGCCATAAATGTGACGTCTACCTGAAGAGGAGTGTTGGAAAGAGAGCGGAGAAGCTGGAGCTCTGTTTCTTCTTTTAAGGGCATCAGATTCAGAATCAGAATCTGAATGGGGCGGATATCCTGATGGACTGCCCGTGTTTCATCCATAACAAAAATATTTTCTTTTTCCAGAATTTCTTTTACGGGAAGTTCTCCCTGTATTTTAATCGGCATTTTATGATCCTCCTTGCCTTTTACTTATTCTGCCTGAAAATCTTCCTTTGTAAGACTCAGGAAATCCTCTTCGGACAGAATGGGGATTCCAAGCTCCTTTGCTTTTTTGTTTTTTGATGAGCCGGATGTTTTGTCATTGTTGATCAGATAGTTTGTCTTTTTTGTAACAGAACCGGTTACTTTTCCTCCAAGAGATTCAATGAGAGCTTTTGCCTCGTTTCTGTTGGAAAAATGCTCCAGGCTGCCTGTGATCACGAAGGTCATTCCTTCAAAGGTCTGATCTTTGGGCGCCTCTTCTTTTTCAATAGTAAGGTGGCTGATCAGATGATCCAGCTTTTTGTTGTTCTCTTCAATCTGGAAATAGGAAACAAGATTTCCTGCAATCACAGGGCCGATGCCGTCAATGGCGCTGACTTCATCCGAATCTGCATGGCGGATGGCTTCCAGGTCATAATCAAAATGGCGGCAGATCACTTTTGCATTGGCAAGGCCGATATTGGCGATTCCAAGACTGTAAATGACTTTTGCCAGAGTGGTGGTTTTTGCTTTTTCCAGACTTTCTGTAAGATTGTTAAAGGACTTTTCTCCGAAACCATCCATGGCTACAATTTCATCTCTGTATTTTTCTATTTCAAAAATATCTCCGAAATCATGGATAAATCCTCTGGCAATAAACTTTTCCAGGGTCGCCTCGGAAAGACCGTCAATATTCATGGCGTCTCTGCTTACAAAAAGAGTAAATGCTTTGATCTTTTTTGCGGTACAGTCGGGATTCATACAGTACAGCGCCTCTACATCGTTTTCTTTCATGATCTGCGCTTTTTTGCCGCACACCGGACAGATGTCCGGAATTTCCAGATGGCTGCTTCTGGTAAGATTTTCTGCAATCTGAGGGATGATCATGTTGGCCTTATATACCTGAATCGTATCTCCGATGCCAAGCTCCAGTTCCCGGAGAATACTTACGTTGTGCACACTGGCGCGGCTTACCGTAGTTCCTTCCAGTTCTACAGGGTCAAATACTGCAATAGGATTGATAAGACCGGTTCTGGAAGGACTCCATTCAATTTCCCTTAAGGTTGTTTCCCGGATCTCGTCTGCCCATTTAAAAGCAAAAGCGTTTCTCGGGAACTTTGACGTTGAACCCAGAGAATCTCCGTAGGAGATATTATCATAAAGGGCTACCAGACCGTCGGAAGGGAAATCGTTTTGTGCAACTGCGGATGAAAAATAATCCATTGCCTCATCCAGCGTTTCGCCTGTGACAACCCGATATTCTACGGTTTCAAAGCCCTGACTTTTCAGCCATTCCATCTGGTATTCTCTGGAATTGTGCATATCCACATCCTGAGCAGATACAAGTGAAAATGCATAAAAGCGTACGTTGCGCCGGGCAGTGATCTGATTATTCAGCTGCCGGACAGAACCGCTGCAGAGATTTCTGGGATTTTTATATTTTGCGTCAACATCTTCGATAGAGTCATTGATACGTTCAAAATCAGAGTAAGTGATAATTGCTTCTCCCCGAAGCACCATACGGCCCTGAAAGGCAATTTTCAGAGGAATGTTGCGGAATACTTTTGCATTGTTTGTAATGACTTCGCCAACTACTCCGTTTCCTCTGGTGACGGCTTTCTGAAGAGCACCGTTTTCATAGGTGAGCACAATAGTCAGTCCGTCCATTTTCCAGGACAGAAGGGTTTTATGGCTTCCGATAAATTCCCGGAGCGCTTCTCTGTCTTTTGTTTTATCCAGAGAGAGCATGGGTGTTTCATGAGTCTCTTTTGGAAGAAAATCTACTGCTTCATATCCTACGTTTACGGTGGGGCTGTCGGCCAGAACAATTCCGGTTTCCTGCTCCATTTTTACCAGCCGGTCGTACAGAGCGTCGTACTCCCTGTTGTCCATGATCTCCCTGTCTTCCTGATAATAGGCTTTTGCCGCCTTGTTTAATTTTTTTACCAGCTCTTTCATCTGCTGCAGGGCTGTTTCCATAATGACCTCCTGTAATTGTTTCGTTTGATGAATTTTTTAGCATTTGTGTCAGTTCCTGCCATTCTTCAGGCCGGATCTCTCTGAATTCGCCCGGTTTCAGCCCGTCCAGAGTAAGATTCATGATCCTTACCCGCTTCAGAGTCCGGACTTTATAGCCGAAATAAGTGCACATTCTCCGGATCTGCCTGTTAAGACCCTGGGTGAGAACAATGCGGAAACTGTATTTTCCTGTTTTTTCAACTACGCATTTCCGGGTAACGGTATCCAGGATGGGAACGCCCTCTGACATATGTCGGATAAACGGAGCAGTAACCTCCCGGTCTACAGTAACCAGATATTCTTTTTCGTGAAAATTTCCTGCCCGCATAATGCGGTTGACAAGATCGCCCTGATTGGTCAGGAGAAGAAGCCCCTGGGAATCTTTGTCCAGCCTGCCTACAGGGTAGATCCTTATGGGATACTGAAGATACTCAGTTACCGTTGTTTCCTGGCGCTGTTTTTTTGTGCTGCACACAATTCCCTCTGGTTTATAAAAAAGAAGAAGAACCTGTTTGTTTTCTGCTGAAACAGGTTTTCCGTCCAGACAGACCCGGGCATCGGCAGGGATTTTTTCTCCTGTAGCTATCACTTTTCCGTTGACCGTGATCCTTCCGGCATCTGTGTACTGGTCTGCTTCCCGTCTGGAGCAGATTCCTGCGCTGCTCAGGTATTTATTGATTCTGATGTTTTCTGTAATTGTTTTTTTATCCATTGTTTCATTATATTATTTTTCTGATTTATTGGCAACAATCAAATAGAGGCCAGGGTTGTATTTTTTTGTCGCATATTGTATGATAGGAACTGACAGCATAAAAAGAAGGAGGAAATCATATGCCGGATCGCAACAGGCGGACAAATCTTTTGCTGCTTCTGGTTATGGTTCTTATCTGTACAGGCTGTGCCCTTCTGTTTCGTCAGTCAACAGCGTATCCTTCGAAGGTAGAAGGAGGAACTGTTCGGCTGTTTGCTTCCGAAGATACCGAAAAGCCGGAAGCAGATAACGGCAGCAGTAAAACAGATGTTTCTGAATCTGAGGAAAAGGTTTCACCTGCAGCCACTCCAACAGCTACACCAGTGCCGTTTGAAGTTTCGCCGGAAGCAGAAAAAGGGGTGTGGACTTCCAGCGGAAGCAACTGGATGTTTATGGTAGACGGACAGGCGTATACAGGCTGGCTTACAGATACAGATGGAAAGCGTTATTTTTTTGACAGCAGTGGGATTATGAAAACCGGATGGGTGGATGACGGCGGTAAACGGTATTTTATGGATCTGGACGGTATTATGCAGACCGGATTTATTACCACAGAAGGAAAAAGCTATGAGCTTCTGTCTGACGGTTCCCTGAAGGGCTACAAAGCCGCTGAAAAGAAAGCAGATAATAAAAAAACGCCGGAGCAGACAAAAGCGCCGGAAAAAGAAGCCTCCCGCAAAGAGGCTTCTGATTCGCAGAAGAAGAAATCGCAAAAGAAAAAATATATAGCCCTGACCTTTGACGACGGGCCCAGTTCGTTTACTGACCGGCTTCTGGACTGTCTGGAGGCTAATAATGCCAAAGCCACTTTTTTTATGGTTGGAAAGGAAATTGAATATTTTTCCGACCAGGTAAAGAGAATGGAAACACTGGGATGCGAACTGGGAAATCATACCTATTCTCATACAGATCTTTCCACACTGGCGCCGGAAGATATGTCGGCTGAGATCGCAGGAGTAGATGAGCTTTTAACAGAGCTTACCGGTCATGGGGCTACTGTGGTGCGCCCGCCCTATGGCTCTGTGAATTCATCTGTAAAAGAAACGGTGGGAACTCCTATGATCCTGTGGTCCATTGACACACTGGACTGGGAGAGCCAGGATCCTCAGAAGATTGTAGATACCACGCTTTCTCAGGTGGAGGACGGATCCATTATTCTTATGCATGATATTTTCAGCACCACTGTGGATGCGGCAGAGATCCTGATCCCCCAGTTAAAAAAGCAGGGATATGAAATGGTAACGGTTCATGAGCTGGCAAAAAGAAACGGGATCCAGCTGGGGACAGGGACTACATACAGTGATCTGAAAAAGCTGGATTCAAATCTGGTCTGACATTCAGAAATATTACAGGGATGAGTATAATTTATTCCTGAGCATGGAGAAATATCTGCAGAACCATCTGTGATTCCTGCACAGTTCCAGAGGCTCTGGCACGAATACCAAAGCCCAACAGTTTATGAGAAGTTATAAGAGAAAACAGGTGCAGGCCATAATGTTTAGGATTTTTGAAAGCATTGAATATTTCTGCCAATGCATGAGCAGATCTGTTTTGATGCGTCTGGAAAAAACGGCGAATATATTTGACAGAGTGTCCGGAATGTTTTGATAAAGAAAACTGGAATACAAGGAGAATGATCTTATGAAAATACGTTTTATCCGACATGGAGATCCGGATTATGGAAATGATACACTGACAGAAAAAGGAAGAAAAGAGGCATAGCTTCTGGCAAAAACAGCGCACAGCCCTGCGCTTGTTCCCGCCTCAGTTACAGAGGTTGTTACTGAAGAAGGGAGCAGGGGATTGCATATTTTCTGGGAATCCGCCTGGGAGACAGTTCTTATCTGTATGCGGGAAACCAGGAGCCGCCCTTTATATGCAGATTTGCGAGCTGTTTGGAAATAAAGAACAGAGACATTAATGAAAAAACTTCATAATAAAATAACATAGAACCCTGTGAGGATTTTGAGATTACACAAAATTTTCACAGGTTTTTTTAAGTTTAATTAAGGTAAGTCCCCTATACTTGGAAATTGTTACAGGAAACAGAGATGATTTTCGGTGAGAAGAATCTCTAAAATGAAGGGAGTTTTATTATGAAAAACAGACAGGCAGCAATATTGACAGGAATGTTTTTGTGTATGGCAGCAGTTACCGGCTGCGGAAGTAATACAGAGACGCAGGCGGCAAAACAGCAGGGAAGCGGAATCGAAGACACAGCAGCAGAAAATACAGCAGCAGAAGGCGATGATGAGAAAACGGACGGGAAAACGGAAGAACAAAATAAAGAAAATCAGATTTTCGGTAAGATTGTTTCGGTATCTGAGGACTCCATTACAATTTCTGTAGAATCTGCTCCGGTAAATGGAACAGAAGATGGAAAAGAAAATTCCGGCACAGAAGAGACAGGAGAAGAACAGACTATTGCTCTTACAGAAAATACGGTGATCCGAAAACAGACTATGGGACAGCCTGGCGGAGAAGCGCCGGAGATGCCTGAAGGGGAAGCGCCGGAAAATGGCGGGGCTTCGGAACAGCCGGAAGAAACGCCGGAAAACGGTGAGACTTCAGAACAGCCGGAAAAACCGGAGGGAGAAGCTCCGGCTCAGGAAGCAGGAGAAGAAATCGTCTGGTCAGATCTAAAAGAAGGCGACATGGCAGTTATTATTTTGGATGAGGATGGAAATGCAGAATCAGTCAGCATCATGGAAGGAGATATGGGGCAGCCGGGAGATGACCAGTCACAGCGGCCGGAAGAATATCAGGAAGAGACCGCATATACTGATGGCACTGAGACAGCCGACACTGAAACAGCCGACACTGAAACAGCCGATACTGAGACGGACAACGCTGAAACAGATGACAATGAGGCGGACGATGCTGAGACAGAAGGCGAAGTCTAGATCTCTGAAAGGATAATCACAGGTGAAGAAGGCAAAGCAGTGATCATTCAGAGAACAGATGGAGCTGTTTATGCAGAGAACGACAGTGACTACTATAACGAATATTAAATAATTGCTATATTAAATTGATACTGCTTCCTCTTCACTGATTTCATCCATTTTATACTTCCAGTGATAAACCACGGGTTCACGGTTCACTTCGTCAAAGTACTTGTAAATTCGTTCTTCCAACTCCTGTTTGGTATTGACACGAATTCCTCGAAGCATCTGTCTGGTCATTTTGCTGAAGAAGCTTTTAATCACGTTTAACCATGAGCCATGCTTTGGTGTAAACACGAATTTAAAACATCCCTTTGGCATAGTATCCAGAAAGCGCCGTGTTTCTTTGGAAGTATGTGCAGAATGATTATCCAGGATGATCCGAATGGTATCCTGTGATGGATATTTTTTGTCCAGTATCTTTAAAAACTCAATAAAATCAGAACTCTTATGGGTCTCACTTACTAACGGAATTGCTTCTCCAGTGAGTAAATCAATGCCAGCCAGTAAAGAGAGCGTTCCCAGACGTTTGTATTCTGCATCACGATATACTTCCCCATGTTCTGATGTCGGGCGTAAATCCGGTGCCGTATTGGAGATTGCCTGAATGCCCGGCTTCTCATCATACGATACCGTAATCGTCAGTTTATAATCGTCTGGAACAATGAGATCACCATTTTCATCAAACTGCATTTCAATCTGCTTATAAACCAACAGAACCTCATGCATTTTTGATTCAAAATCAGGATCCCGTTTTTCACAGTAATATTTGATTTTAAAGGGTTTCATATCCTGTTCCTTAAGAAATTTCTGGATATACGGTTTGGTAACGGTTGAAAGCCTTGGATATCCCGCTTCTTCTGCATGTTTCTGAATGTATTTGTGGAGAGAGGTCAACGTCCACAATTCCTGTGCATAACCGAGTTCTGTCGGTCTCTGACACGCAATATGAATCATCCATGCTTTTGCATCATCAGTGATTTCCGATGGACGTCCAGGACGCTGAACATCAAACAGTGCAGCATCTAAACCGCCTTTCTGAAACTTCGAAATACAAAGGCGTACCGTTGCAGTACTAATGGCAAGTTTATCAGCAATTTGCTGGAATGTCATTCCATC
>NZ_HF999023.1:0-32939 GCF_000433815.1 Blautia sp. CAG:257 | reverse complement strand
GGAAGATTTTATTCTGCAGGGCGGTGTGGATACTTCTCTTATTAAATGGATGGAAACAGACGGGATCGGAAGAACCTGCCGCAACGGTCTGAACTTTACAGAAAGAGGCTTTGGTATCCGTGGAGCCATCGGCTGCTCTGACCGTGCCAACACAGCTATTTCCAAGGCAACACCTGAGGATTTTGATTTTGAGTATATTTTCGGTGAGCTGGGCGTACGCTGGCTGCATACAGGTGGTATTTACGCAGCACTGTCTGAACAGTCCTGTGAAACTGTTCTGGCAGCTATCAAAACTGCAAAAAAATACGGCACGATTGTTTCTTATGATCTGAATTACCGTCCTTCCATGTGGAGCGCCATCGGCGGTCTGGAAAAGGCGAGAGAGGTCAATCGGGAGATTGCGAAATATGTAGATGTGATGATCGGTAACGAGGAGGACTTTACCGCATGTCTCGGACTTGAGGTAGAGGGCAATGACGCGGAGCTGAAAGAACTGAATCTGGACGGTTACCGTAAGATGATCAATCATGCGGCAGAAATTTATCCAAACTTCAAGGCAGTGGCAACTACACTTCGTGAGGTAAAAACAGCTACCGTCAACGACTGGAGCGCCATCTGCTGGGCAGACGGACAGATTTATCAGTCCAGAGAATATAAGGGACTGGAGATCATGGACCGTGTAGGCGGCGGTGATTCCTTTGCTTCCGGACTGATCTACGGCCTTATGACTACAGGAAATGCAGAAACTGCGGTGAATTACGGTGCTGCTCACGGAGCCCTGGCAATGACAACACCGGGCGATACCACTATGGTAAATAAAAAAGAAGTGGAAGCAGTTATGGGCGGCGCAGGAGCCAGGGTAAAACGATAAGATAAAACAATAAAAAACAAGTGCTGCAGAGCGCCGGTTTCTTCAGAGCAGAAACCGGCGTTTTTCGTTGAAGATTTTCAGGGCCCATGTTAAAATATACATAATTATCATCCGGTATATGGGAAGATTACAGAGAAACGGAGGAGAGCTCATGAAGCTTACAATGCTTGGTACAGGCAACGCACTTGTGACAGAGTGTTACAATACCTGTTTTGTTGTTCAGAATGGAAAACAACATCTGCTTGTGGATGGCGGCGGAGGAAATACTCTGCTGGCTCAGCTGAAGCATGCCGGATTTAACTGGATGGATATGAGAGAGATTTTCGTAACCCATAAGCATGTGGATCATCTTATGGGAATTGTGTGGATGATCCGCATGATCTGTCAGTATATGCGCCAGGGGCAGTATCAGGGTGAGGCATGGATCTACGGACATGACGAGGTAATAGCGATTCTGAAAGAAATGGCAGACAGGCTTCTTTCCGGAAAAGAGACGTGTTTTATAGGGAACAGGCTGCATATGGAAGTGGTCGGAGACGGGGAAGAGCGCACTCTTATAGGGAAAAAGGTGACTTTTTTTGATATTGGCTCCACCAAAGCGAAGCAGTACGGATTCTGCATGGATATGGGAGATGGAGAAAAGCTTACCTGCTGTGGGGACGAGCCCTACAATGAGTGTGAAAGAAACTATGCAGAAAACAGCAAATGGCTCCTTCATGAGGCTTTTTGTCTTTATGACCAGGCAGAGGAGTTTCATCCTTATGAAAAGCATCACTCCACGGCGAAAGATGCCTGTGAGCTGGCAGAAAGTCTGAGGGTGAAAAATCTTATTCTGTACCACACAGAGGATAAAAATATTTCCAGAAGAAAGGAACTGTACACTGCTGAAGGAAAAAAATACTTCCGGGGAAATATTTTTGTTCCGGAGGATCTGGAAACCATTGATCTGTAGACCATTGATCTGCAGATCGCAGCAACAGGAACATTCCGCCGGTCCCTGCGGAATTAAGGTCTGCAGGCAGGAAATATAAAGACTGTCATTTCCGGCTTCTCTTGAAGTTTGGGGCAGGATATGGTATGCTAGGAACACTTGATACGTACCGGTTTTTCGGAACCGGCACTGTCTTGACAAATATAAAGAAAGAAGGTGAAGCTGTGGTTGAGTTAGATCAGTTCAAGAGTATTCTTGCAACATACACAGAACCATTAGTGGAAGTGAGGGATTCACTTTGACCTGGCTAATAAAGAAAAGCGGGTTGAAGAATTAGAGCGCGAGATGGAAGCACCGGATTTCTGGGATGATGCAGAAACATCTCAGAAAAAAATGAAAGAATTAAAAAGCATGAAGGACGACATGGAAACCTATCATAATCTGGTGACGCAGATGGATGATATGGAAACCATGATCGAGATGGGGTACGAAGAAAACGATCCGGATCTGATCCCTGAAATTCAGGAGATGCTGGATGAGTTCCGTACTGATTTTGATAACATCAGAGTAAAAACACTTCTCTCAGGAGAGTATGACAGTGAAAACGCCATTATCAAGCTGAATGCCGGAGCAGGAGGAACGGAGGCCTGCGACTGGTGCGGAATGCTGTACCGTATGTACAGCCGCTGGGTGGACCGCAAAGGTTTTACTATGGAGGTGCTTGATTATCTTGACGGCGATGAGGCAGGTGTAAAATCTGTTACTTTCCAGGTAAACGGAGAGAATGCCTATGGCTATCTGAAATCCGAGAAAGGCGTACACCGTCTTGTGCGGATCTCTCCGTTTAATGCAGCAGGTAAGCGTCAGACTTCTTTTGTATCCTGTGACGTTATGCCGGATATCAAAAAAGACCTGGATGTGGAGATTAATGATGAAGATATCCGTATTGATACCTACCGAAGTAGCGGCGCCGGCGGACAGCATATCAATAAGACCTCTTCTGCCATCCGTATCACACATTTTCCTACAGGAATCGTGGTACAGTGTCAGAACGAGCGTTCTCAGCATATGAACAAGGATAAAGCGATGCAGATGCTGAAAGCAAAACTCTATCTTCTGAAGCAGCAGGAGGCGGAGGAAAAGCTTTCCGGTATCCGGGGAGAGGTAACGGAGATTGGCTGGGGTAATCAGATCCGTTCCTATGTTATGCAGCCATATACTATGGTGAAGGATCACCGTACAAACGAAGAAACCGGAAATGTGGATGCAGTGATGGACGGAGGCATTGATCTGTTTATCAATGCATATCTGAAATGGATCGCTCTGTCAAAGAAAGCGGAGTAATATAGTAATGTTCACAGTAGCTTATGCTCCTCTCTTTATGAGTGCCCTGCAAAAAATACTTGCAGACTGTACTCAGGTGTGATAACATATCCCTCGTAGGAAAACAGGTGTCTTTTTGAAACGGACATCCCTTCGGGGGATATCTTTTTATCACATACAGGAGAAAGGACATGGAAAAAACAACAGAAAAAAATAAATATTATGTAGTAAAAGAAAGGGCGGTTCTTGAAGTACTTTTGAAGGTAGTACAGGCAAAGCGCCTCCTTGATTCGGAAAAGGTCAGTACGGTTCAGGAGGCGGCAGAGCAGACAGGGATCAGCCGCAGTTCTTTTTATAAATATAAGGATGATATTTTTCCTTTTCATGAACAGGCAAGGGGAAAAACAATTACCTTTATTATACAGATGGACGACGAGCCCGGACTTTTGTCCGCAGTTCTTCAGACTATAGCAAAGTTTCACGGAAATATTCTTACCATTCACCAGAGTATTCCCATTAACGGAGTGGCCACGCTGACTTTAAGTGTGGATATCCTTCCGGGAAGGGGAGATGCAGAGGCTATGGTGGAGGATATTGAGAGAACTGAAGGTATTCATTATCTGAAGCTTCAGGGAGGAGAATAGCCGGACCATCGAACAGAAAAGGCTGTTGCGAAGCAGCGTAAAAGCAGAAAACAGCCGGAAGAAACTTATATGGGAGGAAGATATGGTAAATATAGCAGTATTAGGATACGGCACAGTAGGCAGCGGTGTCGTTGAGGTTATCAACACAAACCATAAGAGCATTAATAAAAGGGCCGGCGCAGAGATCAATATTAAATATGTACTGGACCTCAGAGACTTCCCGGGAGATCCTGTTCAGGAGATTCTGGTTCATGATTATGAGATCATTGCCAATGATCCGGAGGTAGATATCGTTGTTGAGGTTATGGGAGGCATTGAACCTGCATATACCTTTGTGAAGCGTGCGCTGGAGGCCGGGAAGAGTGTATGTACCTCTAACAAGGCTCTTGTTGCAAAGCACGGTCCGGAGCTTATGGAAATTGCCCGTCAAAAAGATATTAATTTCCTGTTTGAGGCAAGCTGCGGAGGCGGTATTCCCATTATACGTGCTCTGAATTCCTCTCTTACAGCAGATGAGATCGATGAGATCACCGGAATCCTCAATGGAACAACAAACTATATGCTTTATAAAATGAGCACAGAAGGCTCTGAGTTTGATGCGGTTCTCAAAGAGGCTCAGGAAAAGGGATATGCAGAGGCGGATCCCACAGCGGATGTGGAAGGCTATGATGCATGCCGTAAAATTGCCATTCTTTCCTCACTTGCCTATGGAAAATTCCTTAATTATGAAGAAATTTATACGGAGGGCATTACAAAGGTTACACCGGAAGATATGGAGTATGCGGCAGAGCTGGGAATGACAGTCAAGCTTCTGGCAACCAGCCGTAAGGTAGGAAATGATTCTTTTTATGCGATGGTAGCTCCGTTCCTTCTGGGCAAAAACAGTCCGCTGTACAGCGTCAACGGAGTATTCAACAGTGTGTTTGTACATGGAAATGTTCTTGGCGATGCCATGTTTTATGGAAGCGGCGCAGGCAAGCTGCCAACAGCAAGCGCTGTTGTGGCTGACGTTGTGGACGAGGCAAAACATCTTCACAGAAATATTATGACAAACTGGACCAGCAGACCGCTTCATCTGATGGAGCTGGATCAGGTTGCGGGAAGATTTTTTGTACGGGTAAAAGGAGCTACTGTAGAGCAGGTGGAGGAAGTATTCGGAAAGGTCGAGATCGTTAATCTGAAAAAGCTTCCGGGAGAGTTTGCATTTGTGACTTCTGTGATGAAGCAGGCTGAATATAAAGAAAAAGCAGCCCGTCTGAATGGAAAAGTGGTTTCCATGATTCGTGTAAAAGACTAAGCTGAAGTGCACCTGAGACAACGGGCAGCCGGGAGACAGTACTCAGAAGTGTACCTGAATGTCTGGAAATAACAGGCAGCGAGGAGGTAATTATGAAATATGTTGTGGTTTTGGGAGACGGAATGGCGGACTGGCCAATGGAAAGTCTGAATGGCGGAACACCCCTTTCCTGCGCCGTTACCCCATGTATGGATGAGCTGGCGGGAATGTCCGAAATCGGAACTGTTTCCACCATACCTGAAGGAATGGCACCGGGAAGTGATACGGCAAATCTCTCTGTGATGGGCTATGATCCCAGGAAATATTACACAGGGAGATCTCCTCTGGAGGCTCTGAGCATCGGAGTGGATATGAAGGAAAGCGATGTGGTTTATCGCTGCAATCTTGTGACTTTGACAGAGGAGGATGTTCCTTATGAGGAACAGAGAATTCTGGATCACAGCTCCGGAGAGATCAGTACAGAGGACGCGGCAATTCTTCTCAGAGATGTGTGCCAGGAGCTGAAAAATGAAAACTGCAGTTTTTATGTGGGAACCAGCTATCGTCACTGTCTTGTGTGGGAAAATGGAAAAAATCTGGAGCTTACACCGCCTCATGATGTGCTGACACAGAGGGTCGGAAATTATCTGCCGGAGGATGAAATGCTTTTGTCCATGCAGAAAAAAAGCTATGAGATCCTGAAGGATCATCCGCTGAACCGGAAACGGAAAGAGCAGGGACTGAACCCGGCAAACAGCTTCTGGTTCTGGGGCGCAGGCACAAAGCCCATCCTTACATCTTTTGAGAAGATCTATCACAAAAAGGGAGTGATGATCTCTGCTGTGGATCTTCTGAAGGGAATTGCAGCGGGAGCAGAAATGGACTGCAGGATCGTGGAAGGAGCAAACGGCGGGCTTCATACCAACTATGAAGGGAAAGCCCGGGCTGCGGTAAAGGCTTTGACAGAGGAAGGTTACGATTTTGCGTATATTCATGTGGAAGCGCCGGATGAAATGGGGCATCAGGGAAGCGTTGAACGCAAGATCCAATCCATAGAATATCTTGATCATAGGCTGATACGCCTGGTGAAAGAGGGACTGGACGCAGCGGGAGAGGATTACCGGATGCTGATCCTTCCGGATCATCCTACGCCTGTGAAGGTGCGGACACATGTGGCAGAGCCGGTACCGTATCTTCTTTATGACAGCACAGCTCCCCGGAGCCACAACTGGCATTATAATGAAAAGGAAGCACTGGAAAGCGGAATCAAAGTAGAACACGGCTGGGATATGATGAAATATCTTTTCGGAGGAAAATTATGTTAATTGTAAAAAAATTCGGAGGCACCTCGGTGGCAAATAAAGAACGTATTTTTAATGTTGCCCGCAGGTGTATCGAGGATTATAAAAATGGAAATGATGTAGTAGTGGTGCTTTCTGCAATGGGAAAGTACACAGATGAGCTGATCACCATGGCGCAGGATATCAGTGAAAAGCCGCCAAAGAGAGAAATGGATATGCTTTTTACTATCGGAGAACAGATGTCTGTAGCTCTTATGAGCATGGCAATGGACAGCCTGGGCGTTCCGGCGGTATCCCTGAATGCTTTTCAGGTAGCTATGCATACCACAAGCGTACATGGCAATGCCAGACTGAAACGAATTGATACAGAGCGTATCAGAAGAGAGCTGGACAGCCGTAAGATCGTTGTGGTGACCGGATTCCAGGGGATTGATAAATATGATGATTATACAACTCTGGGAAGAGGAGGATCTGATACCACGGCAGTTGCCCTTGCGGCAGCTCTGCATGCAGATGCCTGTGAGATATATACAGACGTGGACGGAGTTTATACAGCTGATCCCCGTAAAGTGCCGTCAGCAAGAAAGCTGAAAGAAATCACCTATGATGAAATGCTTGATCTGGCAACACTGGGAGCGGGAGTGCTTCACAACCGTTCTGTGGAAATGGCTAAAAAATACGGTGTACCTCTTGTGGTACGTTCAAGTCTGAATACAAGTGAAGGAACTGTTGTAAAGGAGGAAGTAACAGTGGAGAGAATGCTGATCAGTGGAGTTGCCCTTGATACAGAGGCAGTGAGAATTGCAGTAATTGGTCTGAAAGATGTGCCGGGCGTGGCGTTTAAGCTTTTTGATGTTCTTGCAAAGAAAAATATTAACGTTGATGTGATTCTGCAGTCCATCGGACGTGCAGGAACAAAGGACATTTCCTTTACAGTGGACGGAAAGGATCTGGATGAGGCTGTGGCAACTCTGGAAGAACACCAGGCAAGACTGGGATATAAAGAAATCCATTCAGAGAGAAATGTTGCAAAGCTTTCCATCGTAGGAGCCGGTATGATGAGCAATCCGGGCGTGGCGGCAAAAATGTTTGAAAGCCTGTATAATGAAGGGGTAAATATTAACATGATCTCCACTTCAGAGATTCGTGTGACTGTTCTTATTAATGAAAAAGACGGCATCCGGGCAATGAATGCAGTACACGATGCCTTTAATCTGGCAGACTGAAAGAGCAGGAACTGTCTGATCTGCATAGAAGAAAAATCTTCCGATCCTGTTACAGTATATTTTGACATAAAAGACAAAAACATACATGAAACACAGATAAAATTGTGAAAAAATACTGGAAAAAACTTCTGGATTCAGATATAATGGGGAAAATGACCAATGGAGGATCAATCTATGAGGAAAAAGTATTTAGCATTTCTGCTTGCCGGATGCATGACTGCCGGTGTTCCCTCAATGGCTTGGGCGGCAGAACAGACAACAGAAGCGGTTTCGGAAGAAACATCAGGCGGGGAGGCTGCTCCGTCAGAGGAAACAGCAGCGGCTCAGACAGCGCTTGGTACAGATGTTTACAGTTTTCAGGCAGAATATGCAGGTAATCTCATACAGCTTCCTGTGAAATATGAAGATTTTACAGCTCTTGGATGGACGCTCAGTAAAAATGACAGTCCGGATACCATGGTTCCCCCAGGATCATATACAATGGTGACATTTAACAACGGTGAAGCAAGCGTTTATGCAGATATGATGAATTTCGGCATTAATGAGGCGGCTGTTTCCGACTGCCTGGTAGCCGGCATCAAGTTTGACATGAGCTGGGGTGACATTGATCTGACTGCCAATCCGGTGAAGCTTCCGGGCGGTATTTCCATGGGAGTTTCCAATGTGGACGATATTAAAGCAGCATATGGAGAACCAAGCGATACCTATGATTCAGATCTCTATACAAAAATGACTTACCAGAAGGATACCTATGAACGTGTGGAGCTTTATGTTTATAAAGAAACCAATACACTTCTTCAGGCTGATATCAGGAACTTTAAAGAACCGGAAGGTTTCGATAAAGGCAGTGTCAGTACAGAAGTACCGGAGATTGTGACAAATTATCAGACTCCGGCAGCTCTGGGAAGTGATTTTATGGATCCGGAAGTAGAGTTCATGGGAAATCTTTACCGGCTTCCGGCTCCTGTTTCCGCCTTTCTGGATAACGGCTGGGAAATGAAGGATGTGGCAGAGGATGCCTTTGTAGAGGGAGGCGGCCTGGAATTTATTGATATGATGAAAGATAACCAGACCGTGAGTTTTTCCGTTTATAATCTGACAGAAAATGCAACCTCTGTTGAAAACTGCTTTGTGACAGAACTTGATTTTGGCTCCTATGACCCGGAGGTTCTTGCGCTGAAGCTTTCAGAGAATATTACTCTCGGCGCTGATAAGAGTGAACTGATTGCAAAGGCCGGAGAGAGAGGATACCTTTACGAAGACGAAGACAACTATCTTACCATTTATCCTGATAAGGATTCCAAACTGGAACATTCGGTACAGTTCTGGTTTAACGAGGAGGAAAGTACCACAAAGGTTGCAAGTATTACGGTTCATCACGAAATGGACGAAGAATAGTATATCTGGCCGCTTATCTGATCTGATCGGATAAGCGGTTTTCCTGTGGTGAAGAAGAACTGCAGCTTTCATGGGACCGGGACAAAACTTTCGCAAATCGTAAAAAAATATCGACACTTTTATTAATTCGTGCTAAAGTATCTAAATAGCAGAAGAAAGAGAGGGTTGAAAATGATTGGAAACAGACGTTACTGGAAAGCCTGTGCAAAGCAGTTTTTAAGTGGAAAATGGGGAATTGCCATTCTGGCAATGATGGCGGCACCGGCATTAAATACAATAGGAACAATGGCTGCAATTAAACTTTTTCCCGGAGATTCCTTTCTGGCATGGCTTCTGGGAGAAGCTTTTCTGTTTATTGTTTCTCTGCTTTCCATGGTGATCAGTACAGGATATAATTTTATGCTTCTGAACATGGCCCGTGGACGGGAGTACAGATTCGGAAATCTGATCTATATGTTTAAAAAAGGATCAGACGGAGTATTGTCGGCTGCCCTGATCATGGCGCTGATCGATACGGTTCTTATGATTCCCTTTTATTATATGGTAAACATGACTGCTCCGGCAGCAGAGACAATGGAAGCAGTGCTGGAATGGAGTCAGCCGATTATGTACAGTGCGCTGGCAGCAACAGTTCTGGGAGTTGTGATTAAACTTCCCTTTGCTATGGCATTTTATATCCTTGCAGATAATCCGCAGATGAAGGGGAGAGAGGCTCTGAAAAAAAGCGCGTCTCTGATGAAGGGACATATGATGCAGTATCTTGTGCTGCAGATCAGCTTTATTCCTCTGATGTTTCTTTCCATACTGTTTCTGTATGTGGGCTTATTATGGGTAATGCCATATATATACGCCACAAATACTATATTCTATATGGATGTGACCGGAGAGCTGAAAGAAACTCATAAAAAACATATGCATGAGGTGGCAGACTGGATCCCGAAAGAACTGGAAGATACTGCTGCAGATAAAGAGTTACAGGAACAGCGCACAGGAGATGATTATAATTCAGAGGCGTAGATTCTGATAAAAATATTTTCGTAAGAAATAGATGCGAACAAAACAACTGGAGGAAAATATGGATATTATTCAGATAATTACAAAGGAGCTGAGTGTAGAAAAGTGGCAGGTGGAAGCTGCGGTGAAGCTGATCGATGAGGGCTGCACCATTCCGTTTATTTCCCGTTACCGTAAGGAAGCAACAGGTTCCTTAAATGACGAGCAGCTTCGTTCTCTCCATGAGAGACTTCTGTATCTGAGAAATCTGGAAGATAAGAAAAATCAGGTGATCGGAAGTATTGAGGAGCAGGGAAAACTGACGCCGGAGCTGAAAAAACAGATTCTTGAAGCCCAGACACTTGTGGTTGTAGAAGACCTGTACCGTCCGTACAGGCCGAAACGGCGTACCCGGGCTATTATTGCAAGAGAAAAAGGACTGGAGCCGCTGGCAAATATCCTGATGCTCCAGATGACAGATAAAGCGCCTGAAAAAGAGGCGGAAGCTTTTGTATCCGAAGAAAAAGGCGTTGCAGATGTAAAGGCTGCCCTTGACGGAGCAAAAGATATTCTGGCAGAGCATATTTCTGATGAGGCAGATTACAGAATTTATATCCGTAAGCTGACCGCACAGAAGGGAACCGTTGTTTCTTCTGCCAGAAAGCCTGAGGAAAGCTCTGTATACGAGATGTATTATGAGTTTGAGGAGCCGGTGAAAAAACTTGCAGGTCACAGAGTTCTTGCGCTGAACCGTGGAGAAAAAGAAAAGATCCTTACCGTAAAGATCAATGCGCCTGAGGAAGAGATCCTGGGATGGCTTACCCGTCAGGTGATCAAAAAGGACAATCCCAAGACGACTCCTGTTCTGAAAGAGGTTGTGGAGGACAGCTACAAGCGTCTGATCGCTCCGGCCATTGAACGTGAGATCAGAAGTGAGCTTACAGAAAAAGCAGAAGACGGAGCCATTCATGTATTTGGAAAAAATCTGGAGCAGCTTCTTATGCAGCCTCCGATCATGGGCAAGGTGGTTCTGGGATGGGATCCTGCCTTCCGTACCGGATGTAAGCTGGCAGTAGTGGACGCTACGGGAAAGGTCCTGGATACAACAGTGATCTATCCTACAGCTCCTACTTCTGAGGCCAAGATCCGTGCAGCAAAGGACACACTGACAAAGCTGATCAGAAAATATAATATTTCTCTTATCTCTCTGGGCAACGGAACAGCATCCAGAGAGTCAGAACAGATCATTGTGGAGCTTCTGAAGGAGATTCCAGAACAGGTTTCCTATGTGATCACCAACGAGGCAGGAGCTTCTGTATATTCTGCAAGTAAGCTTGCCACAGAGGAATTTCCTAATTTTGATGTGGGGCAGAGAAGCGCGGCTTCCATTGCAAGAAGGCTTCAGGATCCTCTTGCAGAGCTTGTAAAGATCGATCCGAAATCTATTGGCGTGGGACAGTATCAGCATGATATGAACCAGAAGAAGCTGGGAGAAGCTCTTGGCGGAGTGGTAGAGGACTGCGTTAATAAAGTGGGCGTGGATCTTAACACAGCTTCCGCCTCCCTTCTGGAATATATTTCCGGAATCAGTAAAGCCATTGCAAAAAATATCGTGGCATACAGAGAAGAAAACGGCCGTTTTAACAGCAGACGGGAGCTTCTGAAGGTGGCGAAGCTTGGACCGAAAGCATTTGAACAGTGCGCCGGTTTTACCAGGATCACAGGCGGCAAAAATCCTCTTGATTCTACAAGTGTACATCCGGAAAGCTATGAGGCAGCTCAGAAGCTTCTGGAAAAAATGGGATTTACCACTGAGGATATTGCCGGAGGAAAGCTCAGCGGAATTTCCCGTAAGATCAGCGATTATAAAAAACTTTCAGAAGAGCTCGGTGTGGGAGAGATCACACTGAGAGATATTGTGAAAGAGCTGGAAAAACCGGCAAGAGATCCACGTGAGGAGATGCCGAAACCGGTTCTTCGTACCGACGTTCTTGATCTGAAAGATCTGAAAGAGGGAATGATCCTGAAGGGAACAGTCAGAAATGTGATTGACTTCGGAGCCTTTGTGGATATCGGAGTTCATCAGGACGGTCTTGTGCATATTTCAGAGATCAGTGAAAAGTATATCAAGCACCCTCTGGAAGCTGTCAGCGTTGGTGATGTAGTTGACGTCCGCGTACTGGGGGTTGATATGAAGAAAAAACGTATCAGCCTTTCCATGAGAGGGATTAAATAAAAAGATAACATGGATTGAGATAAAAAATGCCTGCACTTCAAATCGAAATGCAGGCGTTTTTTTATCAGCTTAACAGTGCGGAGTCGTTGGAAAATTCCTGACCGCTCGCTTTTTCAAACTGATCCAGAAGATTTCTTACAGTCAGTTTTTTCTTTTCTTCTCCTTCAATATCCAGAATGATCTTTCCTTCCATCATCATGATCAGACGGTTTCCGTGATTGATGGCATCCTGCATATTGTGGGTGATCATCATTGTGGTCAGGTGATCACGGTTGACGATCATATCTGTGATCTCCAGAACCTTTGCTGCGGTTTTTGGATCCAGAGCAGCAGTGTGCTCGTCCAGAAGAAGAAGCTTTGGCTTTTTCAGAGTTGCCATCAGAAGGGTAAGAGCCTGTCTCTGACCTCCTGACAGCAGACCGACCTTGGAGGTAAGTCTGTCTTCAAGACCGAGACCCAGAACTTTCAGAAGCTCCCGGTATTCGTCCCGCTCCTTTCGCGTGATTCCCGGACGGAGAAAACGTGTTTTGCCCCGGCGCTTTGCCAGCGCCAGATTTTCTTCAATTCCCATGGTTGCAGCGGTTCCCGTCATGGGATCCTGGAAAACGCGGCCGAGATATGCGGCTCTTTTATGTTCGGAAAGCCTGGTAACATCAGTGCCGTCAATAAGGATCTGGCCTTCGTCTACCATCCAGGTTCCGGCTACTGCATTCAGCATGGTGGATTTTCCGGCTCCGTTGCCTCCGATCACGGTAACGAAATCTCCCTCCTTTAAGGTAAGGGAAAGTCCGTTAAGGGCCAGTTTTTCATTGATGGTGCCGGGGTTGAAGGTTTTATATAAATTTTTCAGCTCAAGCATTTGTATTACCTCCGCGTTTCATTGGTTTTGCAAAATACTTTGCTTTCCAGTAAGGAACTGCAAGAAAAACAGCAACCACAAGTGCGGACAGAAGCTTCAGAAGATCTGTGTCGATTCCCATCCAGATCACTGCCTGAAGAACCAGGTAGTACAAAATGGAACCAAGAGCCACACTGAAAAGACGGAGCGCAAAGTTGCGGAATATCTTTCCGAAAACAGCCTCTCCGATGATGACGGCTGCCAGACCGATCACAATAGCGCCGCGGCCCATATTCACATCTGCAAAGCCCTGATACTGGGCAAGAAATGCGCTGGAGAGAGCTACAAGGCCATTGGAGATCATAAGTCCCAGAACCTTGGCGAAATCCGTGTTGATGCCCTGAGCTCTGGACATATTTGGATTACAGCCTGTGGCGCGGAGAGAGCAGCCGATTTCCGTTCCGAAAAACCAGTAGAGAACAGCGATCAGGATCACAATAAAAACAGCTACGATCAGAATGGTGTTCTGATAAAAAGGCACGTCCTTTATATTTCTCAGAGATACCAGAAGATCATACTTACTGGAATTGACTGCCTGATTGGCTTTTCCCATGATCTTAAGGTTTACGGAATAAAGTCCAAGCTGAGTCAGGATTCCGGAAAGGATCGCGGGAATTCCCATAACTGTATGGAAGATTCCTGTTGCAAGTCCGGCCAGCATTCCGGCTCCTGTGGCAGCCAGCATGGAAACCCAGATGTTCTGGCCGCTCATCAGCATCATGATGCACACTGCGCCTCCGGTACACATGGTACCGTCAACTGTCAGATCGGCAACATCCAGAATACGGAAGGTGAGATATACGCCGATGGCCATAATGCCCCAGATCAGTCCCTGGGCAGCTGCCCCTGGAAGGGCGTTTATTAAACTCATTATATCCATGGGGAACCTCCTGGCTTATTCTTCAGCAGCGATGGCTTCGTAGTCATCCGGAATTTCAAGCCCAAGCTCTTCGCAGATTTCCGGGTTATATTTTTTGGTGAAGTTCGGTGCGTATTCCACAGGCATTTCTGCAACATCTTCTTCGCCCTTCAGAATCTTTACAGCCATTTTTCCTGTGGCAGTACCGAGATCATAGTAGCTGATAGAAAGAGTGGCAACGCCGCATCCGCTGCAGATACCTTCTTCACCTGCGATTACCGGAACCTTTTCCGGAAGGCAGATATTGTTAATGATCTCAGCATTGGAAGCTGCTGTGTTGTCTGTGGGAACATAGATCACATCGCTTTCGGAAGCCGCTGTGGTGACAACGGAAGAAAGATCGTTGGAATCAGAAAATGCATAATATTCACAGGTATATCCCAGCTTTTCAAGTTCTTCCTTCACAGTGTCCACCTGATACTGGGAGTTGGGTTCAGCAGAGCAGTAGAGAAGTCCTACATTTTTTGCATCCGGGAACAGCTCGTTAAGCATAGCAGCCTGCTGATCAAGAGGCGCAAGGTCGGAAGTGCCGGAAATGTTTGTTCCTACCGTACCGTCGAAATCATCAAGATCCAGAGCAACGCCGTATTCTGTAACAGCAGTGCCCAGTACCGGAATATCTTCAGTTCCTGCGGCTGCTGCCTGAAGAGCGGCAGTTGCATTAGCCAGAATCAGATCCACATCATTAGAAACAAAATTATTGATAATGGTGGAACAGGTATTGGAATCTCCCTGTGCATTCTGCTCATCAAAGGTGACTTTATCGCCGAATTCCTCTGTGAGGGCATCCTTGAATCCCTGTGTGGCCGCGTCAAGAGCCTCATGCTGAACCAGCTGACAGATGCCAACATTATAGGTGTCGTCAGCAGCCATTACAGGTATGCTGCAGGTACCGGCAGCCATTACAGCGGAAAGTGTTAAGGCAAAAATTTCTTTTTTCATAATATATATCCTCCTTTTATTCCATTTGTGTTTAACTGTACAGAGAAAAGATTTACTTCTCTGCTTTTAACTTCTAAAGTATAACGCTTTAATGCTAAGAAGTCAAGCGGATGAACAATAAAGAAAATAGCAGCTTAAAAAATTTAGTTAGCCGAAAAAACAGTTTGAATTTTCTGATTGTATTGACAATTTACGCCATTTTCGGTATGATTAAAGTACTTGCAGAGAGGCGGAACGCAGACGGTGTTGTGCCTCTTTATGTTTCATAAAACATATTCACTGTGTTCCTGCGCAGGCAGGAATACCTATGGGTAAGAATGGAGGAAAAGAGGATGAAAAAAGCATTAGCAGTAGGTCTGGCAGCGGCTATGGCAGTTTCCATGACAGCGCCGGTGTATGCAGAGGGAGACGGCGTTGCAAAAGAAGACCTGAAAGTGGGAATTATTTACATTGGTGACGAAAACGAAGGTTACAGCGCTGCTCATATGGCAGGAATTGATGAGATGGTTGAGAATCTGGGACTGGAAGAAGACCAGGTGATCGAAAAAACTCTGATCGGAGAAAACGAGGCGGCTTATGACGCAGCAGCAGACCTGGCAGACCAGGGATGCCAGATCGTGTTCGCAAACAGCTTTGGTCATGAGACTTATGTTCTGCAGGCAGCAGAAGAATATCCGGAGGTTCAGTTCTGCCATGCAACAGGAACTCAGGCAAAGGCAAGCGGACTTGCAAACATGCACAACTATTTTACAAACATTTATGAATCCCGTTATGTATCCGGTGTTGTTGCCGGACTTAAGCTGAACGAGATGATCGAAGCCGGAGAGATCACAGAAGATCAGGCAAAAATGGGATATGTAGGCGCATTCCCGTATGCAGAGGTTATTTCCGGATATACTTCTTTCTATCTTGGCGCAAAGAGCGTATGCCCTGCAGTTACTATGGAAGTAAAATATACAAACAGCTGGGCAAGCTTTGACCTGGAAAAAGAGTGTGCAGATGCTCTGATCTCTGACGGATGTGTTCTGATCAGTCAGCACGCAGATACAACAGGCGCTCCTACAGCATGTGAGGCAGCAGGCGTTCCATGTGTAGGCTATAACATTGATATGACCTCTGTTGCTCCGAACACAGCTCTTACATCTGCATCCATTAACTGGGGCGTATATTACACCTATGCAGTACAGTGCATGCTGGACGGCACAGAGATCGATGTTGACTGGTGCAAGGGCTTCGCAGAGGGCGCAGACAGACTGACACCACTCAATGAGAAGACTGTAGCAGAAGGAACAGAAGAAAAGGTAAAAGAAGTAGAGGATGCAATTATTGACGGTTCCCTTCATGTATTTGATACTTCTACATTTACAGTTGACGGCAAAGAAGTTACCACATACGAGAAAGATGGAACAGAGTACGTATCTGACGGATATTTCCATGAGTCTGAATTCGGATCTGCTCCGGCATTCGATCTTGCGATCGACGGAATCACTTCTATCGTGGAATAAGGCAGATACACGGCGGAGCTGCTTGTCAGCAGCTCTGCTTTTTTATATGATGGAATACTTTTAACAGCAGGATTCGATTGTATAAAAAAGCAGAGCAATCTGTATATAGTATAAATTTACTGTTCAATGCATCAAAGGAGGGAATAGAAGTGGGAGAGAATTATGCTCTTGAACTGAAACAGATCACCAAGCGTTTCGGTTCCGTTCTGGCAAATGACCATGTGGATCTCACTCTCAGAAAATCCGAGATCCTTGCGATCCTGGGAGAGAACGGAAGCGGAAAAACCACGCTGATGAATATGATCTATGGAATTTACTATCCGGATGAGGGACATATTCTGGTAGATGGAAAAGAAGTTACGATCCGTTCACCAAAGGATTCTCATGCTTTGGGAATCGGTATGGTGCACCAGCATTTTAAACTGGTGGATGTTCTTACAGCAGCAGAAAATATTGTTCTCGGTCTTCCGGGAAAAGCAATGCTGAATATGAAAAAGATCACAGAGGAGATTCAGGTTCTTGTTAATAAATATGGATTTGACCTGGATCTGTCCCAGAAGATCTATGAAATGTCTGTTTCCCAGAAGCAGACGGTAGAAATTGTCAAAATGCTTTACAGGGGAGCCAGGATACTGATCCTGGATGAGCCTACTGCTGTTCTGACTCCTCAGGAGGCGGACAGACTGTTTGATATTCTCAGAAATATGAGGGACGACGGATGCTCCATTATCATTATCACTCATAAGCTTCAGGAGGTTCTGGCTCTTTCTGATCGTGTGGCGATCCTCAGAAAAGGCTGCTACATAGATACGGTAGAGACTTCAGGCGCAAGTGTTCAGAGTCTGTCAGAGATGATGGTAGGCGCCAAGGTGGATCTGGATATCGACCGTCCGGATCCGGTAAATCCGGAGAAACGCCTGGAGATTAAGGGGCTGACCTGCAAAGATAAAGAAGGCGTCAAAACACTGGATGATGTAGATCTTACGGTCAACAGTGGAGAAATCCTGGGTATTGCCGGAATTTCCGGAAGCGGACAGAAGGAACTTCTGGAAGCTATTGCAGGACTGCAGCCTACTGAAAGCGGAAGTATCCGGTTTACAGACAGCGACGGAAATGTGAAAGATCTGGCAAAAATGAATTCTGTGGAGATCCAGGAGCTTGGCGTAAGTCTTGCTTTTGTGCCTGAGGACCGTATCGGTATGGGGCTGGTAGGCGATATGGATATGACAGATAATATGATGCTGCGAAGCTATCACAATGGCAAAGGTGGTCTTCTGGACAGAAGAGGGCCAAGGCAGCTTGCCTCAGAGATCAAGGATCAGCTTGAAGTCATGACGCCAAGTATTTCGGCGCCTGTACGTCAGATGTCAGGCGGAAATGTACAGAAAGTACTGGTAGGACGCGAAATCGCACAGAATCCGAAGATTCTTATGGTAGCATATCCTACAAGGGGAATTGATATTAATTCTTCCCATACCATTTACAAACTTTTAAATGAGCAGAAAAAGCACGGAGTAGCAGTGATCTGCGTTATCGAGGATCTGGACGTACTTCTTGCTCTCAGCGACAGGATCGCTGTGCTCTGCGGCGGAAAAATAAGCGGAGTTGTAAATGGAAGAACTGCCACAAAAGAGGGAATTGGCCTTCTGATGACAAAACATGAAAAAGGAGGGGAGCAGTCATGAAAAGAGAACCTTTCTTAAAAATGGCCAAGCGTGAAAAGATCAGCTGGCAGAAACGGCTTCTGATTCGTTTTATTGCCCTTCTTCTGTCTCTGATCGTGTGCGCGGGCGTGATTTTTTTACTGGTAAGAATGAACCCCATGGATGTATATAAAGCGATCTGGGACGGCGCTTTAGGTTCTGAACGCCGTGTATGGATCACTCTTCGTGATACGATGGTTCTGCTGTGTATTGCAATCGGTCTGGCTCCGGCATTTAAAATGCGTTTCTGGAATATCGGTGCAGAAGGTCAGATTCTGGTAGGCGGAGCCTGTGCGGCAGCTGTGATGATCTATGCAGGGGACAGCATGTCTCCGGTACTCCTTCTTATTATAATGTTTGTATGCAGCGCGCTTGGCGGAATGATCTGGGGAATGATTCCCGGAGTGTTCAAAGCATACTGGAATACAAACGAAACACTGTTTACTCTGATGCTGAATTATGTTGCTATGCAGATCGTTACGTTCTGCATTGTGTTCTGGGAGAATCCCAAGGGCTCCAATACGGTGGGAATTATTAATCAGACCACTCAGGCAGGCTGGCTTCCGGAACTTTTCGGACAGAAATACGGATGGAATGTCCTGATCGTTCTTGTATTTACAGTTGTGATGTTTATTTACCTGAAATACAGCAAGCAGGGCTATGAGATTGCAGTCGTAGGTGAAAGTGAGAATACAGCAAGATATGCGGGAATCCGTGTAAAAAGAGTAATTATCCGTACCATGGCCATTTCCGGCGCTATCTGCGGTGTGGCAGGCTTTATTATTGTCAGCGGCGCAAGTCATACAATTTCCACTGCAACAGCAGACGGCAGAGGCTTTACAGCGATTATTGTTGCATGGCTTTCCAAGTTTAATACATTTATCATGCTGGCAGTATCCTTTGGCATCGTGTTTATGCAGCAGGGTGCAGTGCAGATCGCAACTCAGTACGGATTAAATGAAAATGCTTCCGATGTAATCCTTGGAATTATTCTGTTTTTCCTGATCGGAGCAGAGTTCTTTATTAACTATAAGGTTGAGCGCGCAAAGAAATAGGAGGAAGATGCAATGAGTGTTCTTATTATTTTTATTCAAAAAGCCATTGTCCAGGGCATCTGTATTCTGTATGGTGCGCTTGGCGAGATTATGACGGAAAAATCCGGAAACCTGAATCTGGGAATTCCGGGAATTATGTACATGGGCGGTATTTCCGGCCTTATGGGAGCATTTTTCTACGAAAAGGATAACCCCAATCCCAATGCTCTGGTGGGAGTTCTGATCTCACTTTTGTGTGCGTTTGTGGTTGCATCCCTTGGCGGACTGATCTACAGTGTCCTGACGATTACGCTCAGAGTAAACCAGAACGTAACCGGTCTTGCCCTTACTATTTTCGGTACCGGCTTCGGAAACTTTTTCGGCGGTTCTATTTCCAAGCTTGCAGGCGGTGTAGGACAGATTTCCGTAAAGATTACAGGAAGCGCCTATACAGCCAAGATTCCGGGATTATCTGAAATTCCGGTGATCGGAGATCTTTTCTTCAGCTATGGATTTATGACGTATCTGTGTATCATTGCGGCAGTAGTCCTTTCTGTATTTTTGTTTAAAACAAGATATGGACTGAATCTCCGTGCCATCGGAGAGAACCCGGGAACTGCAGATGCGGCGGGAATCAATGTTACCAAGTATAAATATCTTTCTACCTGTATCGGAGCAGGACTTGCAGGTCTGGGCGGACTGTATTTCGTTATGGAGTATTCAGGCGGAACCTGGACAGACAACGGTTTTGGAGACAGAGGATGGCTGGCAGTTGCCCTTGTTATCTTTGCCCTGTGGAAACCGCTTAATGCCATCTGGGGTGCGTTTCTGTTTGGAGCACTCTACATCCTGTATCTTTATATCCCGGGACTGGGAAGAAGTATGCAGGAAGTATTTAAGGCTCTGCCTTATGTGGTTACGATTATTGTTCTTGTGTTTACCAGCTTCCGTAAAAAGAAGGAACACCAGCCTCCGGCAGGACTGGGACTTCCGTACTTCAGGGAAGAACGCTAAAAAAGTATTGCAAATACATTTATACGGCAGTATAATAAAGCATATAAAAGGAAATTCTTCGGGGCAGGGTGACTGTGATCTGCATGATGCAGAAAGCGGAATTCCCTACCGGCGGTATAGTCCGCGACCCGCTATGAGCGGTTGATCTGGTGACCGGAAGCATCCGGAATCCCAGAACCGACAGTAAAGTCTGGATGAGAGAAGAACACGCTTGTTTTTACGTGCTCAGTGCCCCGGGAATATTTCCCGGGGTTTTTTGCGCAGCAGGAAATCAGTACGCAACCTGAGAGGAATTTTCTTTAAGAAGAAGGCTGTTATTCAGGACCTTCAAAAAAGAAAAGGAGAGATAAAGTATGAGTGAACAGGTTTTAAGAGGTGGGAATGTAATGGAGAGAAGTCGGACAAGGACACTGACACAGATTGCTATGCTGGGAGCTGTGGCAGGAGTACTGATGAACTTTGAGTTTCCGATTCCGTTTCTGGCGCCGTCTTTTTACCAGCTTGATTTTTCGGAGATTCCGGTACTGATAGGAAGCTTTGCCATGGGACCTCTGGCAGGTGTGGTGATCGAGCTGGTGAAGATTCTGGTACATCTTGTGACAAAGGGAACCATGACTGCAGGTGTGGGTGATGTGGCAAACTTTATTCTGGGATGTGCTTTTGTGATTCCGGCAGGCCTGATCTACCGTTTCCACCATATCAAAAGCAGAAAACATGCTGTAGAGGGAATGGCTGCAGGAACAGTTCTTACAACTGCGGCCGCTTGTCTGATGAACGCTTTTGTACTTCTCCCGGCATATGGAAAAGCTTTTGGAATGCCTGTGGAGGCATTTATTGAAATGGGGACAGCTGTAAATCCTTCTGTAAACAGTCTGCTTGGATTTGTGGCAATGATCATTGTTCCTTTTAATCTGTTTAAGTATACACTGACTTCCGTGATCGTGTTTTTTATTTATAAAAGGATCCGTGTTATTTTAAAAGGCGACTGAAAATAATATTGAAATAAAAAGAAAACAATCAGGGCTGAGGCTTTGGTTGTTTTCCTTTTGGGAAGAAAGAAGGAGGGTTTGCTATCAAGGTATATTTTCATCTTCCAGGATTGTTTGAATTTTACGAACTGTATCAGATATTTTTTCCGTTATACCGCAGGCACAGAGAATATTTTTATGACTGGTGTGAGATAGGCTCTGTATACGGAGCTCCGGCAGATTGTATCTGGGGCGGCGGCCGTGTAGGAGAGGGAAATCATGATCCGCAGGAGGTTTTGGCCCTGATGCAGGAATATGGGATTTCAGCCCGACTGACATTCAGTAATTCTCTGCTCAGGCAGGAACATCTTTTGGATAAAAAGTGCAATGCTCTTTGTGAAGTGTTTGCAAAAAAGGGACAAAATGGTGTGATTGTTCATTCAGACCTGCTTCTGGAATATTTAAAAATAAATTATCCGGAACTTTATTTTGTTTCGTCTACCACAAAGGTACTGACAGATTTTCAATTATTTATGAAGGAAGTCAACTGGGAGGATTTTCTTTATGCCGTACCGGATTTTCGTCTCAATAAGTCTTTTGATAAATGGAAAATTCTGTCCCAGAGCCAGAAAGACAAGGTGGAATTTTTATGTAATGAATGCTGCTGGTTTGGCTGTACAGACAGAAAAAGCTGTTATGAGACTGTGAGCCGTAAAAACCTTGGAGAGGACTGTCCGGAGCATCACTGTGCGGCTCCTGACGCCAGTTATGGCTACCGTTTTTCAAAGGCAATGGAAAATCCCGGATTTATCAGTATCGACGATATAAAAAATGTTTACATGCCAATGGGATTTTCTAATTTTAAGATAGAAGGACGGGGACTTGGCAGCGCTTTGATTCTGGAATTTTTGCTTTATTATATGACAAAACCGGAGTATCATATTCATATAAGAGAAAAGATATATTTAGATAACATGCTGGATTTATTTTAAAGGAGAAAATTAACAATGGGAAAGATACATAATGTAGAAAAACTTACCGACAATCGTTTTGTCAACCTGTATCATGTGGATGCAACCAGTGTACATAATACGCCGGTATCTTACTTTGTGGCGTCCAGAGCGAAAACAGTCAGTGAAATGAAGCTGAAAACAGGAAAAAACGATCCGGACGGCGTTATCATCTACAGCCTGTACGGAGAGAAAAAAGACAGGGTGGTTCTGATCCGCCAGTATCGCTATACCCTTGGCGGATATGTATACGAATTTCCTGCGGGACTGGTGGAAGCAGGGGAAGATTTTCACGAAGGGGCAGTCCGTGAAATGTATGAAGAGACAGGTCTTACCTTTACTCCGCTTCATGTGGATCCGGCCTTTGAAAAGCCTTATTTTACTACCGTAGGGCTTACGGATGAATCTTGCGCCACCGTTTATGGTTATGCTTCCGGTGAGATCAGTAAGGCAGCCCAGGAGGACAGCGAGGAGATTGAGGTGGTTCTGGCAGATCGGAATGAAGTAAGACGCATCCTGAAGGAAGAGCGTGTAGCCATCATGTGCGCTTATATGCTGATGCATTTTTTGAAAGATGAAGAACCGTTCGAATTTCTGAATGAAGAAATATAGCTTGACAAATGCGAGAAAAACATGCTATAGTTTTTATGGTTATAAAAGCTATAGTGTGTTACTCTTTGGGAGGCATTAACTATACATAACAAGAAGTGTTTATGTGTAGTAGTGTCTTTTTTTATACAAAAAACCGGTTGAAACAGGATACAGCTGCGTATACTCACTTCTTAGATGATAATAAAAATAAGAAGGAGTAAAGTAAGAATGAAAGACAAAATTTTCAGTGTTCTTCAGCGTATAGGACGAAGCTTTATGCTCCCTATCGCCATCCTTCCGGTAGCAGGCCTTCTGCTGGGTATCGGAAGTTCGTTTACGAACGCAACCACTATTGAAACTTATGGATTAACAAAAATTCTGGGAGATGGAACCATTCTCCACTATCTTCTCATGATTATGAATAAGGTAGGAAGCGCTGTTTTTGACAACCTGCCTTTGATTTTTGCAGTAGGCGTTGCCATTGGGATGGCAAAAAAAGAGAAAGAGGTTTCCGCTCTTTCTGCAGTAATTGCTTATTTTGTTATGAATACAGCAATCAACGCCATGCTTATCAACAACGGACTGATTCTTGAAAATGGAGAGATTGCAGAATCTGTCCTTGAGGGAACAATTACTTCCGTCTGCGGTATTCAGTCTCTTCAGATGGGCGTATTTGGAGGAATTATTGTAGGCCTTGGAGTGGCGGCTCTTCATAATCGTTTTTATAGAATCCAGCTTCCAAGCGCATTGTCTTTCTTTGGAGGAACAAGATTTGTTCCTATTATTTCCACGATCGTATACATGTTTGTGGGAATTTTGATGTATTTTGTATGGCCGGCAGTTCAGAATGGTATTTTTGCACTGGGTGGTCTTGTGACAGGTTCCGGATATGTGGGAACGCTGATCTTTGGTCTCATTAAGAGAGCGCTGATCCCGTTTGGACTGCATCACGTATTCTATATGCCTTTCTGGCAGACTGCAGTTGGCGGCACTATGGAAGTGGCAGGTCAGATGGTACAGGGTGGACAGAATATCTTTTTTGCACAGCTGGCTGATTCCGCAAATATTGCACATTTCAGTGCAGATGCTACCAGATATTTTTCCGGCGAGTTTATTTTTATGATCTTTGGTCTTCCCGGCGCAGCGCTGGCTATGTATCAGTGCGCGAAGCCTGAAAAGAAAAAAGCAGCAGGCGGTCTTCTCCTTTCTGCAGCTCTGGCATGTATGGCAACAGGTATCACAGAGCCGCTGGAATTTTCTTTCCTGTTTGTAGCGCCGGCTCTTTTTGCAGTACAGGTGATCCTTGCAGGTTCTGCTTATATGATCGCTCATATGCTGAATGTTGCGGTAGGTCTTACTTTTTCCGGCGGATTTCTTGACTTTTTCCTGTTTGGTATTCTTCAGGGAAATGAAAAGACCAGCTGGCTTCGAGTAATCCCTGTAGGTATTATCTACTTCCTTTTATACTATTTTATTTTTAAATTCATGATCCGGAAATTTGATTTCAAAACTCCTGGACGTGAAGAAGACGATGTGGAAACAAAACTTTATACAAAGGCAGACGTGAATGCCAGAAAAGCTGCAGCCGGAGAGGTACAGGCTTCAGACAGTGAGGATCCGGTCAGCGAGGCGATCACCAGAGGCCTTGGCGGCAAAAAGAATATCAGTGATGTGGACTGTTGTGCAACAAGGCTTCGTTGTACGATCCACGATGCTTCCAGGGTCAATGACAGCATCCTGAAAGCAACAGGAGCTTCCGGCGTAGTCCATAAAGGAAATGGAGTGCAGGTTATTTACGGACCAAATGTGACGGTGATTAAATCTAATCTGGAGGATTATCTGGAAAAAGCTCCGGATACCTATGCAGAAACAGAGGAAGCAGGAGAAACAAAGCAGGAAGAAACAAAGAATACAGAAACAGAGAAAAAGGTTGTAAAACGCATCGTGATCTCCAGCCCTGTTACCGGAATGGCAGCGGATCTGGGAACAGCTCCTGACGAAGCTTTTGCACAGAAGATGATGGGAGACGGCGCCGTAGTAACACCTGAGGAAGCATTTGTATGTGCTCCGGAGGATGGAGAAGTTGCTTTTGTATTTGACACAAAGCATGCTATTGGATATATGACAGATTCCGGGATCAGCCTCCTGATCCACGTAGGAATCGATACAGTAAAATTAAATGGAGAGGGATTTGAGGTTCTGGTGGAAAACGGACAGAAGGTAAAAAAAGGTCAGCCTATGCTGAAGCTGGATCTGGATTATCTGAAAGCCAATGCGCCGTCTCTGGCGACGCCGGTTCTCTGTACGGAGCTTGAAGACGATCAGAGGATCCGTCTTCTGAAAGAGGGACCGGTGAAAGCAGGAGAACCACTGTTTGAGGTGGAAGTGCTGAACTAGGATCCGATGGGGAAAGATACGGATGATGTACAGGATAGTGAAGGTTTTAAATCATAATACATTTATTGGGATTCGAAGTAAAGATAAGTGTAAATGTCTGATCATGGGAAAGGGCATTGCTTTCGGCAGAAAGGTGAGCGAAAGTATTTCCGTGGGAGAAGATGCAAAAGTCTACACGCTGACGGAACTTACGGAAAGAGGATCAGCAGAAGAGATCATTCGCTCCGTTCCTCCGGAGTGCCTGGAGCTGGCAGGAGAGATCCTTGATCATGCAGAAAAAGTATTTGGTCAGATTGATCGTTCTATTTTATTCCCTATGGCAGATCACCTTGCTTTTGCTGTACAGCGTATCCGAAACCAGGAACAGATTAGTAATCCTCTTACGGAGGATATACGGATCCTGTTCCATCAGGAATACAAGGTTGCCAAGTGTGCCGAACAGCTTCTCAGGGAAAGGCTTCATGTGGAAATTGATGAGCATGAGATCGGATATATTGCCCTTCATGTTCATGCAGCTATTGAAGATCAGAAAGTTTCCCAGGCCATGCAGCTGACCAGGGCGGTAAGAGACTGTATCTCTCTGGTAGAAAAACAGACAGGGACCACCATTGACGTAATGTCTCTTTCTTATAACAGGCTGATGAACCATATCCGTTATATGGTGGCACGCGCTCTCAGCGGGGAAAAACTGAAGGTAAATATGAACGATTATATTTCCATACGTTTTCCAAAAGCATTCGATATGGCATCCCAGGTGTGCGGAGAAATGATGAAAAATCTGAAGATCTGCCTGGATGATGTGGAGGTCGGATATCTTGCCATGCATCTGGAACGTGTGATGGATACGGAATTAAAGTAAGTGTTCATGCGGCTCGTTGCTGTAAAGGTCGTGAACAGCAATGAATTGAATGATGATATGCAGAGTACTTTTTAAAATACTATGGTAAAAAAGATAGATATAATGTAAAATAAAACAAAAAACAAAAAATGGAGGAATATCATGAAATCATTTGAGTACACAATTAAAGACGAACTGGGAATCCATGCAAGACCGGCAGGACTTCTTGCAAAAGAGGCCAAAAAATACAGCTCTGTATGTATGATCGAAAAAGGTGGCAAAAGCGTAAAACTTTCTCAGCTCATGATGCTGATGTCTCTTGGTGCGAAACAGGGAGATCTTGTTAAGGTGACTGCAGAGGGTGAAGATGAGGATACTGCTATTGCAGAACTGGAGAAATTCTTTAACGAAAATCTCTAATCACAAAATATAGAAGCCACAGGTCAGGGAGGAAAAAAGTATGCAGAGTTTCCAGGGAAAATCCGTATATAAAGGAATTGTAATGGGACCGGTAGTCGTCCTCAAAAAGAATGATTATCAGGTAAAGAGATCCAGGATCGAGGATGCAGATGCTGAGACCAGCCGTGTTCAGGAGGCAGTAAAGCGTTCTCAGGAACAGCTTCAGAAGCTTTATGACAAGGCACTGAAAGAAGTCGGAGAGGCAAGCGCGGCTATTTTTGAAGTACATCAGATGATGCTGGAGGATGAGGATTATCTGGAGGCTATTCAGAATATGATCCAGACAGAAATGGTAAACGCAGAATATGCGGTTGCAGTAACAGGGGATAACTTCTCTCAGATGTTTGCATCTATGGATGATGATTATATGAAAGCCCGTGCAGCAGACATCAAGGACATTTCAGAACGTCTGGTCCGCAATCTGAGCGGACAGGAAGATGCAGACTTAAGTGACATCGATCCGTCTGTCATTGTAGCGGATGATCTGAGTCCCAGTGAAACTGTTCAGATGGATAAGGAAAAGATCCTTGCTTTTGTTACGGTTCATGGTTCCACCAACTCTCATACTGCGATCCTTGCCCGTATGATGAATATTCCGGCGCTGATCGGAGTTCCTCTTGCACTTGACGAACTGAAAAATGGTACGACTGCAGTAGTAGACGGATTTACCGGACAGGTAACTTTTGAGCCGGATGAAGAAACTCAGGCAGCCACACTTAAAAGAGTTCAGGAAGAAAAAGAGAAACTTGCTCTTCTGCAGGAACTGAAAGGAAAAGAAAATATCACACTTGATGGTAAAAAGATCAATATCTATGCAAATATCGGAAGTGTTGGAGATATCGGCTATGTTCTGGAGAATGATGCAGGCGGTATCGGACTTTTCAGAAGTGAATTCCTGTATTTAGGCAGAAATGATTTTCCTACAGAGGAAGAACAGTTCCAGGCATATAAGCAGGTTGTGCAGACTATGGCCGGTAAGAAGGTCATTATCCGTACCCTTGATATCGGGGCGGATAAGCAGGTGGACTATTTTAATCTTGGAAATGAAGAGAATCCGGCACTGGGATACCGTGCGATCCGTATCTGTCTGAAGCAGCCGGATATCTTTAAAACTCAGCTGAGAGCTCTTTTCCGTGCAGCTGTATACGGTAACCTTTCTATCATGTATCCAATGATCACTTCTGTTGAGGAAGTGGAAAAGATCTATGAGATTGTGAAAGAGGTGGAGATCGAGCTGAAAGCCCAGGAAATTCAGTACAGGATTCCGGAACAGGGAATTATGATCGAGACTCCGGCAGCTGTTATGATCAGCGACCGTCTGGCTGAGATGGTAGACTTTTTCAGCATCGGAACAAATGACCTGACTCAGTATACTCTGGCTATTGACAGACAGAATGAGAAACTGGATGATTTTTATAATCCGCACCATGAGGCAGTTCTGCGGATGATACAGATGGTTGTAGACAATGCACATAAATGCGGCAAATGGGCAGGTATCTGTGGGGAGCTGGGCGCTGACCTGACTCTGACAGAGAAGTTTGTCCGTATGGGACTGGATGAGCTGTCCGTGGCTCCGTCCATGATTCTGAAACTCCGCAAGATCGTCCGGGAAATGAAAGCAGAAGACTGAATATAGAGATTGTTAACAGGTATCGAAGCCAGATATTTTTACTATATGTTAATATCTGTCATAAAAGCTTTTTGCGAGACATCGGAACTGTGTTCCGGTGTCTTTTTGCAGTTAATATTTCGGATATGCTTATTTATTGTATGATTTCATATTATATGAAACTGAGATTTATAAAAACATATGTGGTAAGAGTAAATATGCCTCGAGATTCTTCGACAAAACTTGACAGGATTCTCCATATGAAATACAATGTTCCCTAACTGAAAAGGGAATTTGCAGAAAAGGAGACAACCATGGTCTATTCGTTTTATCAACTGCTCTGGCTGTACATGATCTATTCATTTATAGGCTGGTGCGGAGAAGTTGCAGTGGCAGCAGTAAAGAGGCATCGTTTTGTAAACAGAGGGGCAGTCAGCGGTCCTTTTTGTCCGATCTATGGTCTGGGAGCTGCTGTGGTGGCTGTATTCTTTCCGGAGCTTAAAGGAAATCCGCTTTTTCTGTTTTTGGGCGGAATGGTAGTCAATACCTTTGTGGAATATGTGACAGGCCGTATTATGGAGATGAGCCTTCATAAAAAATGGTGGGATTATTCAGACCAGAAATTCAATCTGGGAGGATATGTATGCCTGAAAACCTCGGTTCTCTGGGGAATTTGTACCGTTCTTATGATTTATGTGCTGAACCCTGTATTTACTGGACTTGTGGGACTGATTCCAAAGCTCTGGGGAGAAATTATCCTGTGGGTGCTTTTTGGCCTGCTTATTGTAGATTTTATTGGAACAGTGATTGCTGTCTGGGGGCTGAAAAAGAAAAACGGTCGGATCGATCAGATCAGAGAAGGCCTTGGACGTACTTCAAAGCTTCTTGAAAATACCATGACCAGACGGCTTCAGGCGCGTATGATCAAAGCGTATCCCAATCTTGAGAAGGAAGAAAAGGAGGATGTCTTTGCTTCCGGATGTGGTTTCTATAAACTGGCCTGCCTGTTTTTTATCGGAGCCTTTCTCGGAGATATTACAGAGACTGTTTTCTGTCGTTTTTCCATGGGAAGATGGATGAGCCGCAGCAGTGTGGTATTTGGGCCGTTCAGTATTGTATGGGGACTTGGCTGCGCCATGCTTACCTGGATCTTGTACAGATACAGGGAACAAAGTGACAGAAGGCTGTTTCTTTGCGGGACGATTCTCGGCGGTGCCTATGAGTACATCTGCAGTGTGTTTACAGAAATTGTGTTTGGAACTGTATTCTGGGATTACAGTAAAATTCCCTTTAATCTGGGCGGAAGGATCAATCTCCTGTATTGTTTTTTCTGGGGATTTGCAGCTATTATCTGGATGAAGGGTATTTATCCGTTTTTGTCCAGATGGATTGAAAAAATTCCGGTACGGATTGGAAAGCCTTTATGTATGATCATGGTTTTTTTTATGAGCGTAAATATAGCACTGTCCGGACTGGCTCTTGATCGGTATTCCAAAAGACATGATGGCCTTCCGGCAAAAAATGCTGTGGGAGAGCTGATGGATGACTGGTTTCCGGATCCATATATGGAAAAGGTTTATCCGAATATTAAATTCAGGTAGGATAAAAGCCCTTTTGTGTCGGCAGAAATGCAGACATGAAAGGGCTTTTTTGGCAGCTTTATTTCTTTTTCTTTTCCAGATATTCATTCAGAGTGGCATTGGAAATGTCAGTGATAAACATATGGCCTGGCGCGTGAGTGATAACAATGGGCGGCTTTGCATTTTCAACAGCTGCCTGAGGTGTGACACCGCATGGCCAGAACACAGGAATCTCTCCCGGGTAGATATCTACAGCCTCTCCGTAGTCCGGGTTCATGATATCGGTAACGCCGATTGCTTCCGGATCTCCCATCTGTACAGGGGCGCCATGAACATTTGGCATTTTTTCAGTGATCTCATAGGCTTTCTTTGCATTTTCCGGAGTCATTGGACGCATGGAGCATACCATAGGCCCGGAAAAAGGTCCGACAGGGACAGTCTGGATACTGGTTTTAAACATGGGGACATTCCGCCCCTGCGCAATGTGGCGGACTTCGATTCCTTCACGGATCAGCGCCTCCTCAAAAGAGAAGGAACAGCCGATCAGAAAGCCGACATATCCTTCTTTCCAGTATTGAGATGCATCAGTGATTTCCTTTGTAAATACTCCGTTTTCATAAATGCGGTATCTGGGGATATCTGTGCAGATATTTCCGCCTTCTCCCATGTCGTGAGTTTCAGGAGTGCCTTTGATGATTTCCAGAACCGGACAGGGAAAGGGATTTTTTGCTGTAAATTCTTCAAAATCTGCTGCATACTCCGGTGGCAGAATAACAAGATTTGCCTGGGCATAACCCCTGCACATTCCGGCTGTGGGAAAATCAATTTTACCCTGTCTGATCAGACTGCGGACTTGTGAGGGGGCCATATCTATATATGGTGTAATATCAAATGCCATAAAAGAGTCCTCCTTTTTTACGTTAATGTATAAAAATACTATACAGGAAAATAATGGAAAATGCAATCCTGTGTTGTCAGGGAGTGTTGATGTGGATAAGTCAGGTATATTAATAAAAGATTGGTGCATAAAATAAAAAGAAAGCAGCAGAAGGCGGCAGTTATGGCAGACCAGAAGCTTGATAATCTTTTAAATCTCGCCTTAGATTCTACAGAAGAGGAACGGAAAAAGTCAGGGAATTTGAATATCGGATACGAAGAACGGTCCGGAAACTGGGATATCATAGTAAAATATAGTGGTGATGCAGAGGCATTGTCAGGAGAAAGAATCCGGACAGTGCCTCTTTTGGGTGGATATGCAGTGGTGAATCTTCCGGAAGAAGAGATTCCGGAGTTTGCATCAAGACCACAGATAGAGTTTGCAGAGATTCCAAAGCGGTTGTATTTTCAGGTGAACCAGGCGCTGGATGCCGCCTGCATCCGCCCGGTTCAGGAGGGATATTTTCCGGGAGCTGCGCAGACAGGAAATACAGCAGACCGCATGCCTGAACAGATAACTGGCAATATTTCAGGGGGGAAACAGGGGCTTTCCGGGCAGGGAGTGCTTGTGGGAATCGTGGACTCCGGGGTGGACTGGCAGCATCCTGATTTTTGCAATGAAGACGGCACAAGCAGAATCCTGCGGTTATGGGATCAGAGCCTTCTGGCAAAGCCCGGAGAAAATCCCCCGGAGGGATATGCAGCAGGAGTGGAATATACAAAAACAGATATCGACAGGGCATTGAGACTTTCCAGGGCAGAAGGAAAACAAATTGTTCGGGAACAGGACTTCAGCGGTCATGGAACCTCTGTTCTCGGAATTGCGGCAGGAAATGGCAGAGCTTCCGGAGGTGTGAACCGGGGAGTGGCTTATACCAGTGATATTATTGCCGTAAAAATGGGAATGCCCGGAGAGAATTCTTTTCCAAGAACAGCAGAGCTGATGCAGGGAGTTGATTATCTGGTCCGGCAGGCGGCAGAGCTTGGAAGACCAATGGCTGTTAATATCAGCTTTGGGAATAATTATGGATCCCACAGAGGAGATTCGCTTCTGGAGACATATTTAAGCAACGTATCTGATGCAGGAAGGACAGTGATCTGCGTGGGGACGGGAAATAATGGAAATGACAGCGTTCATACAGCAGGAATCCTGGAAACAGGTACGCAGGCAGAAATTCCATTCAGTGTCAGCCCCCGGGAGCCGGTGCTTAATGTACAGCTGTGGAAATCTTACGCAGATGAAATAGAAATTTCTCTTGTGACTCCTTCAGGAGAAAGGATAGGGCCTCTGTCTGAACAGATTGGAACTCAGAGATATCAGGCCGGAGAAACAGAGCTTCTGATCTATTATGGAAAACCAGGCCCTTTCCAGGTGACTCAGGAAATATATTTTGACTTTATTCCGAGAGGAGCTTATATTACAGGAGGTGTGTGGAAAATTCAGCTTCGGGGACGAAGGATCAAAGACGGCAGTTATCAGCTTTGGCTGCCGGGGGGAAGGGTTTTGAATCCGGCAACCGGATTTTATTATCCGAAGGCAGAGGAAACGCTTACGATTCCCTCTACTGCAGCTAAGGTAATTACAGTAGGAGCCTATGATTCCAGACTGAATGCCCCGGCAGATTTTTCAGGAAGAGGCGGGGGCAGCCTTTTTTATCCAAAGCCGGATCTGGCTGCGCCGGGAGTGGAAATTACAGCGCCGGTTCCCGGCGGAGGATATGGAACCGTAACCGGAACTTCGTTTGCTGCGCCTTTTGTTACAGGCTCGGCAGCGCTTTTGATGGAGTGGGGGATCGTCAGGAGAAATGATCCTTTTCTCTGGGGAGAAAAGGTGAAGGCTTATTTAAGACGAGGCGCGCAGCCCCTGCCGGGATTTGATAAATATCCTGATAATCAGGTGGGGTATGGGACATTGTGCGTGGGGGAGAGTATACCGAAATAATATTCTTTTTTACTTTTGTGAGAAAGAATTGAATTGACCTGTCTGTCACAAGTATAAAAGCAAAAAATTAAAAAAAATATAAATTTCCTCTTGCAAAATAAAAACAAGTATGGTATTATAATTTTCGCTGAGGTCAGTAAAACGATTACAGCGAAAAATAAGGCTCCATGGTCAAGCGGTTAAGACACCGCCCTTTCACGGCGGTAACAGGGGTTCAAATCCCCTTGGAGTCATTTAAAAAATATAAAATGTGATTTTCTTTGACTTGATTCCGACATTTGGTGTATAATGTTTTCAGTAGTATTACACGCCGATGTGGCTCAATTGGCAGAGCAGCTGATTTGTAATCAGCAGGTTATCGGTTCGAGTCCGATCATCGGCTTTTTGGACCTTTA
>NZ_HF999022.1:0-1474 GCF_000433815.1 Blautia sp. CAG:257 | reverse complement strand
TGTTTCAGAGATTCCGGCATTAGAAAGGGCCGTCACTTTATGATTTTGGAGTGGCGGCTTTTTCTATTTCCAGAAGTAACAGCAACAATCAGAAATGAGGTGAAGTCATGAACACATAAATCATCGCCATCGCCAACCAGAAAGGCGGTGTTGGTTATGAAAAGCTACACATTATGCAAAGCAGGCGATAGAAAACCTTATAAATAAAGGATTCTTTGGTTGATTTACTTTTCATAATCTATCACGATTTAAGTGTATTTTTATCAAAGCACTTAAGGAGGAAAACAAGGTGGAAAATTTAACTTTGCAGCAACTAATCAACCAAACCAAGGAGGCACTCATTGAAGCTGGTGCATCCAACTATTACCAAAACGTATTTAAAACTCTTACAAAGCAACTTTTGCTCTACGCAAAAGAACATAACACGGAATCTTTCAGTATGGATTTTGGATTGCAGTTTTTAGAAGACCATTATTCTATGTCATCTAAAATCGAGCAGAAGAAATGGTGTGCAACCTATTCCCGTTGTATTAATGCTTTAGCAGAATACCAACATTCAGGAAATGTGACTCTATATCTTGTTATGGATAAAAGAGCATACACTTTTCCTGACAGTTTCAAAGACAGTGCTGAGTCCTACCTCTCCCATCGAGAGAAAACAGGAATCATTAAAAAATCAAATAAGGTTTTCAGTTTATATCTGGAAAGATTTTTTGCATTTTTGAAAAAGGAAAACATATCTTCTCTGGATACACTGTCTCTTAAAGATGTTTTGGATTTCATGGCATCACTGAGCTGCTATGAAAAACCAACCGTAAATCATACAATGCGGGCAGTTCGATATTATCTGAAATACTGCTATGAGAATGGCTTTATGAATACGGAGATGTTCTCCAAGCTTCCCAATCCCCATAACAACAGGCAAAGCCGTTTACCTTCATCATATACTGCAAACGAAGTAAAAAAACTTCTTGATTCGATTGATCTTGGAAACCCTTGTGGAATCCGTGATTATGCAATCATTCTTCTGATTGCAAGACTCGGGCTGCGCAGCAGTGATGTGGCCAATCTCAGATTTTCCAATATCGATTGGGAAAAAGAGATTATCCGTTTAACTCAGGTAAAAACAGGAAATCCGTTGGAACTTCCTCTGCTTGAAGATGTGGGTGAAGCAATCATCAATTATCTGAAGAACGCAAGACCAAAAACTGATTCAGATCATGTTTTTGTGAGGCAAGTTCCACCGTATACGAATTTTAATCCGGGTGCAGTCGGTGGCCTTGTAAGAGTTCATCTCCAGAAATCAGGGATTCATCATGAAGGGAAAAAGAAAGATTCCCATACGCTTCGTCACAGCCTTGCAAGTCGTCTGTTAGAGCATGAGATCCCTCTTCCGGTCATTTCAGAAATCTTGGGACATATAACTACTGAATGATAATAGTATTTCTGCATACCTCGTGCAACAGGGGAACTG
>NZ_HF999021.1:60521-60688 GCF_000433815.1 Blautia sp. CAG:257 | reverse complement strand
GAAGAATCTGATATCTGCTCCTTTACAGACAGGAAACAGAAAATAAAAATTTACCGGGAGGGAAAAAGATGGGCGGAACAGATTATGCAAAAGAAGGGATTGTACATATAGAAAATCTGGTAAAAAGATACGGTTCTCTGGTGGCCTTGGATCACCTGAACCTGGAT
>NZ_HF999021.1:60137-60432 GCF_000433815.1 Blautia sp. CAG:257 | reverse complement strand
AAACAACAGCAATCAACTGTATGCTGGCTCTTTTAAAATATGATAAGGGAAGTATCCGGATTTTTGGCAAGGAGATGGAGCCTGATAATTATGAGGCAAAAAGGCAGATTGGTATTGTGCAGCAGAACGTGGCAGTATTTGATGAGTTTACCGTGTATGAGAATATTGACTATTTTTGCGGCCTGTATATAAACGACAGGAAAAAAAGGAAACAGCTTGTGGAGGAAGCGATTGCTTTTGTGGGACTAGAGGATTACAGGAAAATCCGTCCGAAGAAACTTTCCGGGGGGCTTTT